>CACAMV010000004.1 GCA_902533695.1 uncultured SAR116 cluster alpha proteobacterium | reverse complement strand
AAACTCTCTAACTTCATTTGAAAATGGACCTAATACAGGCTGGGTGCCTTGAACTGTACCCCTTATCATAGCACGTCTATATTTTGCATAATCATAGGGGATCACTCTGTGTAATAAAACTCTGTTATCCCACATGATCAAATCATTTGGTTCCCATTCATGAGTAACAATATATTTTGGGTTTTCAACAAAATTAACAAGCCATGAATGCAAATCTTTACCTTGTGCTAAACTCTTGCCTCCTATTTCCATACTGGTATTAGATGTAAAAAACAATGATCGCTGATGATTTCTATCTGGATGGACTCTTATTACAGGGTGTGTTACTGGAGGAAAATTGGACTTTTCTTCATAGCTTAATTCAGGCAAAGTAGGCTCAAGTCTACGTATATCGTTGTAAGAATGAACTTGATGCAACGGTTCAAGTAAAGTTTTTTTATCTTCTGGTAAATCTTTATATGCAAGCAACATATTTGAAAATTGGGTTTGTCCTCCTGAAGCTATTTTAGGTAATATTTCTTTACCGTATAAGAGTGAGAATAGTGCAGGATAAAATCTATATGAGCTATCAGTGTGCCAACGGGAGTTATTTTTTTGAAGAACTACCCTTGGATCTTTTGGGTCTAAATGTTCACCTTTGGAAGATATGTTTGAAACATTAAAAATTTCATTTTTTTCTTTTGTTTTATCTTTTTCTGGATATGTTTCTAGTGATCCAAAACCATTAGAAAACATTAGCAGGGATTCTTCATTAAGTGATTGTTTTTTAAAACAAATTATATGTTTTTTTTGTATGAGGTCTTTTATAAAACTTATATTTTTTTTATCATTTTTTAAACAATCAAAATTTTCAATAATAACTCCAGTATGATCAGACATGTCTTTTATTTGATAGTCCATCATATAATTATGACATTAAAGAAAAACATTTCAATTTTTAATTAAATATTAGTAAAATTGTTTTTATACCTTGTTAGGTGGATAAATTTTCCACATTATTAATGTCCAAATTAAGCATATAAAATATAAAGTTAAGAAAAATGAAGTCGGAAAATCCCAATATATAATTCTGTGAATCCAATAATGTATAAACGAATCAGAAGTTATAATGTTCCTTAAATAATTTTCAATTACTGTCAATGGACAAATAAATCCTAAAAAGGTTTCTACAGTAACAAAAAAAATTAATGATAAATGAATTAATCTTAAGGTGTTATTTCTTACCCACTGCCAATTAAAGAAAGAGCCAATCGGAACAATAAAAAAACCCGTTATTAAAAAAATAACTATGCAAAAGTGTATGACTAATATTATATCAGCTAAAATTAATAACATTTATAATGTTAAATAATTAAAGTAATGAAAATACTTTTTTCAAATTTGACATGTCATATCTTGTCCGCAACATAATGGTGATTTAATTTTACCATGTTCATTAGGACATTTAGAAATTTGAACTTCTTTACCGTTATCTAACAATAACTTGTCGTTGATCAATGGAGTGTCACATTTTGCACAACTTGCATTCACTGCCATTCCACATTTTTCACATTCATAGGTTGACATTTAATTTAACCTTTCATAATTAAAAAAATGATTATATCATGTTTTTAAAATTATTTTGTACTACATTTTTAATTTTTGTTTATAATACCACCTATGAAACCTTTTTTTGAAATAAGAATATATTCAGTTAACCCTGGAAAAATGGAAGAATGGGTCAACTTAATGGAGAAGACTATAGTTCCATTTCAGATATCTAAAGGTGCTGTGATTCATGGAAGTTTTATAGAGACAAGTAAGGATTCCTTTTCTTTACAAAATGGAGAAAGGGTGATGAATTCAGATCAAGATACTAATAAGTATATTTGGATTAGAAGATTTAAAAATATAGAGGAAAAAGAAAGAGTTTATAAAGATATTTATGAAAGTGACGTTTGGGTCAATGAAATTGGTCCAAAAGTAGCAGAATTAATCGATAGAAATTCAATTATTGTTCATAATGTTATTTCTACTAATTTATCTATTATGAAGTAATTTTAATTTATTTTAAATTATTTAATTTCATCTCCAAGGTTTTTAAATTTAAAAGTCAAGTAAACTGAATTACTAGGTTTAATGTCTCTGTCTGGGCTCCCGCCAGTCTCTTTATACGTCAAGTTAATAGAAAGACAATTTTGAATTAAGAAATCACTTAAATAATCGACAACAATTTCTTCAGATACAAGTTCTTCA
Source organism: uncultured SAR116 cluster alpha proteobacterium (assembly GCA_902533695.1). Taxonomy (GTDB): domain Bacteria; phylum Pseudomonadota; class Alphaproteobacteria; order Puniceispirillales; family Marisalimonadaceae; genus AG-426-I14. The sequence goes on along the minus strand of CACAMV010000004.1, from coordinate 54,880 downwards.
TTGTCATTTGAAAAGTCTAGGATATTGTTGTAGCCAAAATTCCAGTTTTTATAGTTTTTATTCAATCCAATTTTTAACTCTTCTCTATCTTTGTTATCTGAAACCAATTTATCTTTTATAGATCTGTAACTTGTTGAATAATTTATTCCGTATAAGTCACCATTTAATGAAATATTAGAATAATTATTTTTAAGTGAGTGATTATCTAACAAGGAGTTTAAGTTTAAAGAATGATCTTTCGAAAATTGCCAATCTAGTTCCGTTATAAAATCTGATTGTCTATCAAAAGTATTTATTAGTCCTTTCTCTGAACCTCCAATCCGTTGACTCTGCCCAATGAAAAAGGTCAAATCTCCAAAATTATCAGATGAAATTAGTGTATCTATGCCAGCATTAACTCTTTGATTGTTTTGAATATTATCCCTTCCTTGAAAATGATTTAGCAAAAATAAATTTGAACTATCAATTCTATAATTTGAAGAATCTCTATTGGGTATCTCCTCAGTTCTATCAGTTGCATGCATAGAAGTTATCTGAATTTTAGGCTCTATAAAAACATCAAAATTCTTAAAACTATTTATAAACTCTGTGCTAGCAGATAACCCAACACCGAGAGATAACTTGTCTATATATCTGTTATCGTTACTGTCATGAGCAGGCCGCCCATTTATGTTGTATAAATCAAGTCCTGTTCCACCATCAAAATCAACAATATAATTTTTAAAATTTAACGATTTGTGAATTTCAGTTGAACCAGTCCATCTTTGAATGTCATAACGTTCATCATCTACTATTTGATGGGCATTCAACTTTACTTCATAATTAAGAAACTCGTTTGAAATAAATTTATGATGAGATATATTTGGAGCCATGAATGGTTCGTTTTGTGAATTGACACCTTCTTCTAAGCTTTCTATGTTATATATTTCAATATCTGAAATTTTATTTTCCGATACTTTTTCAGCCTTTATAAAAGATTTATACTCGGTAGACCCATCAAAATTGTAACGTTTCATAAAAGTATCTTGATCTGAGTATTTAGCTTCACTTGACAATTTCCAATTTTTAATTTTTGAATCAAAGTTATAAATAAACCCAAAAACATCATCATCTTTTTGCTTATTAGTGTCTAGATTACCAAAATATAAATCTGAATCTAAAAAACTTGTTTCAAATTGCTTTCTAAAATTAAACTGGTTTGCATGTCCACTTTTACCTTTATAATGTGCTGTGTATGTCATATCCCAAGTTTTATCTTTAGTAGCAAGGTAATATGGAATAGAAGTTTCAAAATGGTTTTGTTTTGAATAACCTATTGTTGGTGTTAAAAATCCACTTCTTCTTTTAACAGTCCAGTCAGGTTGTTCTAAATATGGAATATAAAAAACTGGAAACGATAACAACTTCATCACAACTTTATTATGATAGATTGTTTTTGTTTTAGGGTCATGTTTTGTCAATTTAGTACTTAATTCCCAAACAGGCGTTTCACCCTTCTTAAAATCACAATCGCAAGCAGTGTATGAACCTTCCTGAAAAAAACTTACATCATTTTCTTTTTTAACAAATGTTTTTGCCTTTAAATTAGATTTGTCTGCTAAAGTTCCAAACAACAAAGAAGCAGAAATATTTTTAAATTCATTTTCTAAGATAATTTTTTCAGCATGATACTTTGAGCCATCCTTTTCTTTTATAATAACATTTCCAGTTGCAATACCTTTATCTTTTTGTTTGTTGTACTCAATTTTCTCGGCAATTATTTCTCTATTTTTGCTCTTAATTATTACGTTACCTGTTGCTATCATAATGTTACCATTTTGTTTTATTTCAAGACTATCACTTGTAAATTCAACACCAAGGCCATTAACGTTTTCTGAATACGAAATAGTTGAGATAAAACAAATTAGAAATAATTGAGTAGATATTAAAATGGCAAATATTGATCTCATAAGTTACTAAATATTTTTCCTGGATTCATTATATTTGAGGGATCTAACTGTAATTTAATTTGTTTCATTAAGTTATAAGCTACAGGGTTTTTATGAATTTTTAAACTTTTTTTTCTTAATTGACCAATGCCATGTTCTGCCGAAAAAGAACCATCAAAATTTTTAACTATTTGATATAAATTATCTGTAACTTCAAGTGATTTATTGTTAAAACCGTCAGGTTCCAATCCATTTCCAAAAATATTGTAATGAAGATTACCATCTCCTAAATGGCCAAAAAAGATTGTACGAGTATTATGAGCAAAACTTTTAATCATTTTTTGTGCTTCAAGGTGAAACTTTTCTATATTTTCTAATGGTAATGAAATATCATGTTTTAAACATTTTATGGCACCTGTAGTTTCTAATTCCTTTTTTTCAGATTCTGCAGCGCTTTCCCTTATGTGCCATAATTGGTTTCTTTCCAATTGATTTTTACAAATCGTACCATCAGATATTATCGATTTTTCGAAAGCAAAAGATAGAAGACTTTCTAATTTTTCATAGAGTGGAATGAAACCATTTTTATTTGGTTCTGAGTCTTTCGATGAAGAACTAGATATTTCTATTAAAACGCCCATTTTGGGAATTTCTTTTAAAGGTAAATTTATATTGTTTATATTATTTGATGCCACTTCCCAAAATGTCTTTGGCATCAACTCAAAAGCTTCAATTCCATTTGGTAATTCATTTAGAAAAAAATTCAATAATTTGATTGCATTAGAAATATTATTTGTTTCTGCAAAAGCGGTTATACTCAACTTTGGTAAGGGAAATAATTTTAATGTGGCAGCAGTGATTATTCCTAAAGTACCTTCTGCTCCAATAAAAATATTTTTCAAATCATATCCAGTATTATCTTTTTTAAGATCACTTAAAAGATCTAAAATTTTTCCATCAGGTAATACAGTTTCTATTCCTAGGCATAAATCTCTTGTATTACCATATTTTAGTACATTTACACCGCCTGCATTTGTAGATAGATTTCCACCTATCATACATGATCCTTTGGCTCCAAGATTTAAAGGAAAAAACATATCTAACTTCTCTACATTTGTATGAATGTCAGACAGAATAACTCCAGATTCAACTGTAATTGATTTAGAACTCCGATTGATACCTCTAATTTTATTTAATTTTTCAGTTGAGATAATAATAGAATCCATTTCATCTATAGGTGTTGCTCCGCCGCATAATCCAGTATTTCCACCTTGAGGCACGACACTCACATTATTTTCATTTGCAAATTTTAAAATAATTGAAACTTCTTCTGTATTAATTGGCTTTAATATAACGGAAGCTTGACCATGAAAATTTCCTCTCCAATCTGTTACATATTTTATGTGATCTGACTTATCAAAGATGGGTTTTATTTTCAAAGACAAGTCATTAATTTTTTTTATAAAGCTTTTATTCATAAGCTGCTCTCTCTAATCTATCATTAATTGCTTTTCCGATCCCTTCGTTTGGAATTGGAACTACTTGAATAAATTTTAAATTAAATTTATCAAGATATCTTAATCCTTCATAAAGAAGTTCAGATGCTTGTAATAAGTTTTTAGTTTCACTAAGATTAAATTTCTCTTTTACATTTTTAAAAAAAACTTTTTCTTTACCGAAAGTAAGTACACCTGAACCTTGAATATATTTTTTTTGATTTATTAATAGTTTTGTTTTAGGGGCATAATGAGAGTACATCATGCCTGGTGACAAAAGGTTTCTTACATTAGTAATTTTCTTGGTCTTTAATTTTAAGAAAAATTCTATCATTTCTTCAGTAACATAACCCTCTCTGAGAATAATAGGATGTTTATTTCTGCAATCAACTACTGTTGATTCCAAACCAATCTCAGTGCTTCCAAAATCAAGAATAGCAGCAATTTCCCAATCTTTATTTTTTAAATTAGAACCAAAATCTTTTATCACATGCTCTGCACTGGTTGGACTTATATGCCCAGATTTATTAGCGCTAGGAGCCAAAATTGGTTTGTTTAGTTTTTTTAATAAATCTAGTGCAACTGGATGAGATGGAATTCTTATAGCTAAAGTATTACTTCCTTGAGAAATGGTTTTAGAAAATTTACATTTTTCATTTACTGTTAGGACCATAGTAAGTGGTCCTGGCCAAAATATTTTTGATAAATTTTTAGCTAATTTTGTAAATTTAACCAATTTTTTTGCATCTCTTATATTCTTTACATGAGCAATTATTGGGTTATTTTTAGGTCTGTTTTTTGCAAGGTATATTGAATCAATAGCTATTTTGTTATTTCCTATAGCACCTAAACCATAAACAGTTTCTGTTGGAAAACAGATCAACTTATTTTTTTTTAGTGATTTAACTGCATGATCTATTTGATTTTGATATTTTTTATAATTAGAAAAAATATTTTTAGAGAACAAGAAACTAGGTAAAATTTTATTTGTTTTCCCAAATGCAACAAAATTTTTATTTTTAAAATCAACCTTATTATAATTTAATTCTAATCCGTTTTCAGATAAAACATTCCCTCCAGCATTTTTTAATATGCTGTGTCCTGCAGCAGTATCCCATTCCATAGTTGGAGCATTTCTTGGATAAATGTCAGCATGGCCTTCTGCAAGTAGACAAAACTTTAAACTAGAGCCTATGTTCAATGTTTTGTTTGGTTTCAAAAGAGCAATGATTTTTTCTAAATCTTGATTGCTATGACTTCTACTTGCAATTACGTCTGCATTTAAAAAATCTATTTTAGAGCATTTTACTTCTTCAGAGTCTTTAATGTTAAATGAACTTTTAATTTTCCATGATTTTTGATTAAAGTTATACCAAACAAAATTGGTATGCGGTTGAGCAATTAATCCAAATACTGGCCGATTAAAACATATTAAACCAAAATTAACTGTAAAATTTTCATTACCGTTTATAAATTCTTTTGTTCCATCAATTGGATCAATTAACCAGAATCTTTCTAATCCACTTGAAAGAAAATTATTTTTATTTTCCTCGGAAATAATTTGGTCTTTAGGAAATAATTTGCTTATACCAGATGTTGCAATCTCATTAACTTTTAAATCAGCTTTAGTTAAAGGTGAATTATCTTTCTTTATTTTGTATTGATATCTTTGAAATGAATTAAAATGTTTCATAGCACATTCACAACAAGTTTTAGCAATTTTCAACAATTCAATTATTTTTTTTTGGTTAATCATAAGTTCATTTATTAAAACTATAATAATGCCATAATATGAGGGCTGCGGCCCCTCTATAAGGAGTCCAATTTTCTGATATATTTTTCATTTCATTAATACTTGGTCTTTTATCTAAATTTTTAATCTGTTTTACGGTTTCTTGTAGAGCTAGATCACCTCCAGGCCAAGCATCTACATCCTGAAGGGCAAATAATCTATAATTATTTATTGTCCACTCTCCAATACCTTTAACTTTTATTAAGCTTTGATAAACATCTGCCCCTGTTATTTTTTCAAAATTAGATAAACAAATCTCTCCTTTTTTGATTTTAATAGCTAGATTTTTTATATAATTTATTTTTTGAGAAGAAAGGCCTGTTTTTTTTAATTCTTTTGTTTCAATGTTTAAAATTTTTTTAACTGAGATCAATTCTTTTTCTTTCAATTTTTTAAATATACTTTCTGCTGCAGATCTTGAAATTTGTTGACCTATTATTATTTTTACTAATGTAACAAATTGATTAGGTACGGCTCTATCTTTAGGAACCCCATAATCTGCAATAATTTTATTAAGTAATGGGTCAATTTTTGTTAGTTTTTTAAATGCGAATTTCATATTTTGTGACCAATTTTTTTTCATTTTGTTATAATATTATTTTTCCTACTGATAAGAAATAGTTAATGCATATTTGTTAAAAAAATTATGATTATATGGGATATTAATTTAAGGTTATTTCACTGGATACTAGTGATATTAATTATTTTGTCCATTATTTCTGCTAAATTTGATAATTTGTTCTTACATCAGTTTTTTGGTTCTATGTCACTTGGTTTAATAATGTTTAGGGTATTTTGGGGTTTTTTTGGTCCACATTATTCCAGATTTAAAACGTTCTTTTATTCTCCTCGAGAATTATTGTTATTTTTAAATGGAAAGAAGATAAATTATAGGGGTCACAATCCTTTAGGAAGTTTGTCAGTATTTGGTTTTTATATAGTAATATTAGTATTATCTGTTTCAGGGCTATTTTCTAGCGATGATATATTGTTTGAAGGTCCTTTAGCAAATTTAACTCCTGATTTAACTAAATATTGGAATAGAATTCATAATATCTTTCATTATGTAATATATATTTTTGTATCTTTACATTTACTTGCAATTTTCTTCTATCAATTTGTAAAAAAAGAAAAATTGATAAATCAAATGATTGATGGCAAGCCCAGAGATAATAATTTTGAGGATAAACCTTATAAAGGAAATATTATTTTTATTGGATTTATATTTTTGTTAATTTGTTTAACACTTCCGCCATTACTTATTATGTTATAATTTTAATTATCCTGCATCTGCTTTTAAGCCAGCTGATTCGATGCCAGCAATAGCGGCAATTTCATCATTATCTGAACTATCTCCAGAAATTCCTACTGATCCAACTATTTCATTCTTTTCATCTTTTATTAAAACACCTCCTGGCACAGGAATTAAGTCGCCATCAGCTAATGTGTTTATAGAATTTACAAAGTAAGCCTGTTGCTCTGCCCTATTATATAGAGATCGAGATCCCATACCCATTTGATAAGCTCCATTTGCTTTTCCGAAAGCGATTTTAAATCTAAATGGACTAATACCCTCTTCACCTAGACATGCCTTTACTGCTCCTCTATGATCTAAAATAACTACCATTATTGGATTTAAATTCATTTCTCTAGCTTTGTTCAATGATGCTTGTAGAATTTTGTTTGAAGTTTGAATATCTATTATTTTCATTTGTTACTCCGATAAAATATTTATATTATACAAATAAATATTAAAGTTAAATTTTTTTATGAACTTAATTAACCATTTTTTAAAATATTTAAATTCTAATAAACCTATTAAAGATCAATTAGTGGTTTCAACATTTTATAAATTTGAAGAGTTGAAAAATGTTAATAAAACAAAAATAGATTTAAACAATTTTTTAGCCAAAATAAATCTTAAAGGTACTATTTTATTAGCTAATGAAGGAATTAATGGAACAATATGTGGAAACAGTGAAGATACATTAAACTTTTATAAAAACCTAAGTAATTGGTCACATTTTAAAGATTTAAAACCTAAATATTCTCTTTGCACTATTAATCCATTTTTAAGAATGAAGGTTAAAATTAAACAAGAAATTGTAACTATTGGTGATAAAAAAATTAGGCCAGAACGATTAGTTGGTGAATATGTTGAACCTAAATTTTGGAATGAAATGATAGATGATATAGAGACATTAATCATAGATACTAGAAATAATTATGAAATATCAATAGGGACTTTTAAAAATTCAATAAATCCAAAACTTAACTCCTTCAGAGAGTTTCCTCAATGGGTAAAAAAGAACATAATTGATAAAAATGTTCCTAAGTCAAAAAAAATAGCTATGTTTTGCACAGGTGGCATTAGATGTGAAAAATCTACTTCACATTTAAAAAAATTAGGTTTTGAAAATATATTTCATTTAGAAGGAGGTATTTTGAAATATTTGGAACAAATACCTAAGGTTGAAAGCAAATGGTTAGGAGAATGCTTCGTTTTTGATTATAGAGTTTCAGTTAAACATGGTTTGAAAGTAGGAAATTTTGACATGTGTTTTGCTTGTCGTATGCCTTTAAGTATAGAAGATAAAAAACATAGCGATTTTGAAGAAGGCAAAAGTTGTCATCATTGTTTTAACAAAACTTCAAAATCTCAGAAAAAACGCTTTGATGAAAGACAAAAACAAATTTACTTGTCAAAGAAAAAGAATCAGGACCACTTAGGTCCAAAAAATAACATTAAAAAAAATTTTTAATTAGTTCTACAGGTCTACAAATTAATGCTGCAACCATTTTTTTGTTTATCTCTTTAACGATTATTGGTCTTTGCAGAAGGATAGGATGTTTAATGATTAACTCAAGTTTATTGATGTTAGCAAGGTTATTTTTTGGAATTTTAAGTTGATTAAATATTTTCTCCTCTTTTCTTATGACACCATTATCTTTAAGAGTTAGTAAAGTTTTTTTTAATAAGTCTTTGTCAATAGCTTTATTTAAATAATCAATTATAATAACTGGAATATTATTTTTGTTTAAAAATTCAAGAGCTTGCCTAGATTTTGAACATCTTTTGTTGTGATAAAGATAGATGGTTTGATTTGAACTTATCATTTGATTAACCCTCCAACAGACATTTTGTTTATACCCTGATTAGTAATTTTTAATCCAGCAAGTATTCTCCATATAATCCAATCAACTCCATTTTCTTTCGGTGATTTTGAACAACCTGGCATACCTATTATGTAAATAGTCTTGTTGTTTTTGATATAATTTTTGATAGAACTTATTAAAACTAAATTTCCTGGTTCTACTGGCATTCCAAATCTTAAAATTTTTCCTCCATTATCTTTTATTACTGATGGTATCAAATCATCTTCATCAGCTATCGCACTAGTTCCAAAAATTAAAATTAAATCAGGATTATTTTTAAGACTATTTTTAAGAATTTTATCTAAATTTTCATGATCATGCGGAGATCTAAATTCGGTTATAGCGTGTTTACCACAATCAACAAGTCTCTCTTCAGTAACTTTTTTTGTTTTGTCTAAAATTGATTTTTTTGATGAGTTATTAAAGGTTTGAATAATATTAATATTAAAATTTTTAAAGGGAACCAATTTAAATAATTGTTTTCCGACTTTTGACAATTTGTGTAATATGTTTCCTTCAATTCCATATGTTATTATCTTTGTAGTTGCTAATGTTTGGTTTTTTCTTACTTTGGCAAATGGTTTTAGGGCTCCAATTCCAATTGAGTTAGAAATATTATTAACTTCAATCAATTGTTTTTCATTGTAAAAAAATAATCCATCTACATTTGAAATAATATTAACTCTTCCTGTCATTAGTTGTTTTAAATAAAAAACTTTTTTATTTAAAATTATTTTTTCAGATATTTTTAATGCTGCTTCATTTTCATTAAACTCATTTTTTTCTAATTTGGCGCAATAAACGTTTTTGAAACCATTCTTTTGTAACAAGTTTATAATCTCTTCATTTATTAAAGTTCCTTTAGAGACTTTTATTTTTTTTTCAAATGATTTTAAAGTGAGAGAAGATGTCAAAATAAACCCTTCCGAATCGAAAATAGAAATATTTTTAAATATCATGATTTAAATGCCTCTCTTTAACTATCTTTATACATTATAAAGCATAAAATAACAAAAAACTTGACGTTATTATTTCAAAAAGTTATCTAACTATGGTATAGTTGTGGGGCTGTAGCTCAGTTGGGAGAGCGCGTGCTTTGCAAGCATGAGGTCGTCGGTTCGATCCCGTCCAGCTCCACCAAAAATAGAGAGAATTTATGGCAGTACCTAAAAGTAAAATAACAAAATCTAAAAGAGGTATGAGAAGATCCCACGACGCAATCAAAAGTGATGCTTTTGTTGAAAATAAAGATACTGGTGAGTTACATAGGCCACATCATCTTGATTTAAAAACTGGGATGTACAATGGTCGCCAAGTATTAAATATCAAAACAAAAAAATAATATTTTGATTTATAGATTTTTATGGAAGATAACAGAAAAAACAAATCTGAATCAGATGATAAAAAGAATAAAGTTTTATCAGATAATTTAGAAATTTTAAGTTCTAAAGGAGTAAAGGTCACAAATGAACCACTTTTTAATATTGGAGATATTGTAAAGCACAGAATATATCCTTTTAGAGGAGTAATAGTTGATGTTGATCCTGAGTTTTCTAATACTGAGGAGTGGTATCAATCCATACCTGCTGAGATAAGGCCGTCAAAAAATCAACCTTATTATCATTTAATGGCAGAAAACACAGAAACTTTTTACTCAGCATATGTTTCTCAGCAAAATTTAATTATTGATGATGAAAATGGACCTGTTGATCATCCTGATTTAGATCAAATTTTTAGTGGTATTGAAAAAGGTAAATATTTGCTTAAACATATGGTTAGAAATTAATTTCTTTTATTACCTTTTAATAGTATTAAAATAGTACTATATTCATAGTAATGAATATTGGCTCAAAAATATGTTAAAACTTGGGAAAATGACAGATTATGCAGTTGTTTGTTTAGGCATTTTATCAAAAAATAGAAATCATTTCATTACTGCAACTAAAATTTCTGAGATCTCTGGTCTCAGACTTTCAACTGTCCAAAGAATTTTAAAAGTTTTAGTTTCTAAGAGTAATTTTATCTTAACTCATAGAGGTTCGAATGGGGGATACAAAATCAAAATACCAGCTAGACAAATTTATATTATAGAAGTAATAGAAGCTTTGGAAGGTCCCATAAATATAACTGCATGTGTGCAAGGTGGTTCTCAAATTTGTGAGTCGAGCAAAAAATGTTTGTTGGAAGGAAATTGGAATAATTTTAATGAGTTGATCAGAAATAGTATAAAGAACTATTCTTTGGCAGATTTACTTGCTCCCGATAACTTTTTTAATATTTATAATAATGAACAAGAAGTAAATAATAATTTAGTTATTTAATTTTAAGAATTTAAGGTGATTTGAATGGTTGCAACATCAGAAACAATAAAAAAAGTTAGAGATACTACAAAAAAATACAAATATGGTTTTACCACAAATGTTAATGTTGAAAAGGCACCTAAAGGATTAAATGAAGATATAATTAGATTTATTTCTTCAAAGAAATCTGAACCAAAATGGTTACTTGAATGGAGATTAATGGCATACAGAAAGTGGCTGAAGATGGAAAAACCTAATTGGGCTAAAGTTGATTTTTCAGACATAAACTATCAGGATATTTATTATTATGCAGCTCCGAAACAAAAGAAAAAATTAGAAAGCCTTGATGAAGTTGATCCTGAAATATTAAAAACATATGAGAAGCTTGGTATACCATTAACAGAACAAAAAATGCTGGCCGGAGTTGCGGTTGATGCGGTTTTTGACTCTGTCTCTGTTGCAACTACTTTTAAAGAAAAACTATCAGAAAGTGGTGTAATTTTTTGTCCAATATCTGAAGCCATTCAAAAATATCCTCAATTGGTTAAAAAATACTTAGGATCTGTAGTGCCAGTTAGTGATAATTATTATACTGCCTTAAATTCTGCTGTTTTTACTGATGGATCATTCGTATTAGTTCCAAAAGATGTAAAATGTCCTATGGAACTTTCTACTTATTTCAGAATTAATGAACAAAATACTGGTCAATTTGAAAGAACACTAATTGTAGTTGAGGATTCTGGTTATGTTTCATACTTAGAAGGTTGTACTGCACCTCAAAGAGATGAAAATCAGTTGCATGCAGCAGTTGTTGAATTAGTTGCTATGAAAGACGCTCAAATCAAATACTCAACTGTTCAAAATTGGTACCCGGGAGATGAAAACGGAAAAGGTGGAATTTATAATTTTGTTACAAAAAGAGGAAAATGTTTAGGTGACAGATCAAAAATTTCATGGACACAAGTTGAAACAGGATCTTCAATTACTTGGAAATATCCTTCATGTATTTTAATGGGTAATCAGTCTGTAGGTGAATTCTATTCAGTGGCTATAACAAACAACGCACAACAAGCAGATACTGGTACCAAAATGATACATATTGGAAAAGATACAAAATCTACAATAATCTCTAAAGGAATTTCTGCTGGAAAATCAAGTAACACATATAGGGGACAAGTTCAAATTCAAAAAACGGCAAATAAAGCAAGAAATTTTACGCAATGTGATTCCTTGCTTATAGGCGATAAATGCTCAGCACATACCGTTCCTTATATAGCTCAGAATGTTGCTAATGCCAAAGTTGAACATGAGGCTACAACTTCAAAGATTTCAGATGATCAATTATTCTATTGCTTCCAAAGGGGTTTAGATAGCGAATCAGCAACATCACTAATAGTAAATGGATTCTGTAAAGAAGTTATGAAAGAATTACCAATGGAGTTTGCAGTTGAAGCTCAAAAGTTAATTGGAATTAGCTTAGAAGGATCTGTGGGATAAAAAATGTCTATTTTAAAAATTAAAAATGTTCATCTTAAAATCGAAAATAAGCCAATTTTAAAAGGTATTTCCTTGTCAGTTAATAAAGGTGAAATTCATGCTGTTATGGGACCAAATGGTTCAGGTAAAAGCACTTTGTCATATATGCTTGCTGGAAGAGAAGGATATGAATTAGAATCAGGTGAAGTTAAATTTGAAAATAAGGATATTACCTCTTTTCTTCCAAATGAAAGAGCAAATGCTGGTTTATTTTTAGCTTTCCAATATCCTGTTGAGCTTCCAGGTGTTTCAAGTGTTAATTTTTTAAGGGAAGCTGTTAACTCCAGACGAAAATATTTAGGAAAAGAAGAATTTAATCATCTTAATTTTGTTAAAGAAGTAAGAAAAGTTGCTGATGAAATGTTTGTTAAGGATGAAATGTTAAAAAGATCAGTTAATGTAGGTTTTTCTGGTGGTGAGAAAAAAAGATTTGAGATACTTCAGATGGCTTTGCTTCAACCAGTTTTATCTATTTTGGACGAAACAGACTCTGGTCTAGATATAGATGCATTGAAGATAGTTTCTCATGGCGTAAATAAGTATAAAAATAATGACAATGCAATTATTTTAATAACTCATTATCAAAGATTATTAGATTATATTGTGCCTGATTTTGTTCATATATTGGTTGATGGAGAAATAAAAAGATCCGGTGGTCCCGAATTAGCCAAGTATGTAGAAAAAAATGGATATGCAGGTATAATCAATGCAGCATAAACCAAATGAACAATTTAAATCAAAATTAGAAAAATTTGTTAATGATAATTTTGAGGATAAATTTTTACGTAAAAATTTTTTGAATAGATTTAATTCTTGGCCTTCTTCTAAAATTGAATCTTGGAAATTAAGTAGATTAGGGAAATTATCAAGAAAAGAAATATCACCCTTATTGCCTAATGAAAGTGATTTCGACAAAAATATAAAATTTTTAAAACGTTCATATTCTCTTGTTTTTTATGACGGAATTTATAGAGAGAGTTTATCTGACAAACTACCTGAAAATATTGAAATTAGTTTTTTTGAAATAAAAGAATTAGAAGAATTTTTGAATAAATGTGGCAATCAAGAGATTTTATCACATCCAACGCTAAATATTACGGCTTCTTGTGCAAAAAATTATTTAAAAATTAAAATTAAGAAAAATTTTTCATTAGATTTACCTTTGGAAATTATTCAATATGGCGGTGATAGTAAACACTCTATCCATCCTTTAATACTAGTTGAATTAGAAGAAAATAGTGCTTTGAATTTAATACAGCTTTATAAATCTAGCTCGGCTTTAATAGCACCATTAGAAATTGTAAAAGTTGGTAAAAACTCAAATTTAGAAATTGTTAAAATATTTGATGATAGTGATTATTGTCATAATTTATCTTTAACAATAAAAATTATTGAAGAGAACTCAGAATGTAAGTCTTTTAATTTGATTAAGGGCGGAGCTTTTTCTAGATCAGAAAATCATGTTTTTTTAAAAGGGGAAAGCTCATCAGTAGATCTAAACGGTGTATATTTGTCATCAGATGATCAACATCATGATTTGACTTCTGTTATTTATCATAATGTACCAAATTGTAGATCTTCTCAGAAAGTAAGAGGAGTTTTAAATAACAATTCATCTGGAGTATTTCAAGGTAAAGTAGTAGTAGAAAAAAATGCTCAGAAAAGTGATGCTCACCAAATGAGTAGAGTATTATTATTATCTGATAAAGCTAATTCTAATTCTAAACCTGAGCTAGAAATATATGCAGATGATGTTATATGCAGTCATGGTGCGACAGTTGGCGAGTTAGATGAAGATCAAATATTTTATTTATTAAGTAGAGGGTTAAATAAAGAAAAAGCCCAACACATCATGATTGATGCTTTTTTAACCGAAATTATTGAAGATTCAATTAACGCCATCTATTTAGAAAACATAAAAAATGAGACTATACTGGGGTTCAAAAAAATTTTAGAAACATAAATATGTTAACAAAAGATAAGAAAACATACGATGTTGATTTTATTAAATCACAATTTCCAGCGTTAAATAGGAAAGTTTGGGATAAACCTTTATGTTACCTAGATTCAGCCGCTTCTATGCAAAAACCAAAAATGGTTTTAGACTCCATTGTAAATAATTATTCTGTAAATTATTCAAATGTTCATAGAGGACTTCACTTCTTGTCTGAGCAAGCAACAATTAGCTATGAAAACTCAAGAGTAAATGTATCTAAATTTTTGAATGCTAGTGAGAGTGAAATTATTTTTACATCTGGTGCAACTGCAGCTATTAATTTAATTGCTTATAGTTGGGGTAATACAAGCTTAAAGAAGGATGATGAAATAATTTTAACAATTGCTGAACATCATGCCAATTTTGTTCCTTGGCAAAATCTTGCTCATTCTAAAGAAGCCAAATTGAGAATAGCTTATTTCAATCCAGATGATGAATTCGATATTGAAGAAATAAAAAAATTGGCTACTGATAAAACAAAATTAATCGCATTTCCTCATGTTTCAAATGTATTAGGAACAATTTTTCCTGTAAAAGAAATTTGTCAATTTGCAAAAGAAATAGGTGCAATTTCTTTTGTTGACGGATGTCAGGGAGCTATCCATTTTGGAGTGGATGTCAAAAATTTAGGTTGTGATTTTTATTGTTTCTCAGGTCACAAATTATATGGTCCAACTGGAGTTGGTGTGCTTTATGGTAATTATGAAATCTTGGATAAGATACCTCCTTTTCTATACGGTGGTGACATGATTGATGAAGTTAAAATTAATAAAACTACTTTTGCTGATCCGCCTTTGAAATTTGAAGCAGGAACACCTCCAATAGTTCCAGCGATAGTATTAGGTGTTGCTATTGATTGGGTAAATACTATTGGTCTTGATAAAATTTTTGAACATGAAAAAAAAGTGATTGAGTATGGTTTTGAAAAACTTGATTCAATAAATGGGGTCAATATTTTTGGAAAAAATAAAAATAAAGCTGGCGTAATTTCATTTGTAATGGATTGTGCTCATTCACATGATATAGCTACTATAGTTGATAGAGAAGGTGTGGCCGTAAGAGCAGGTCATCATTGTGCTCAACCATTGATGGAAGCTTTTAACCTTGTTTCTACAACCAGAGCATCAGTTGGGTCTTATACTAGTTTTTCTGATTTTGATAGACTTGCAGATTCTTTAATAAAAGTAAAAAAAATATTTGGTGATTTATGAATGGTGAGTTAAAAAAGAGTTTATATGATTTTATTCCAAACCACCCTCTAAGTGGTGATAAAAAAAGCTATACTGCTAGAGCGGGGGAAACTAATAAATCGAGCTTTAAAGGAATTGATCAAGATCAAATAATTAAGGTACTTGAAGGAATTCATGATCCAGAGATACCAGTTAATATTTATGATCTTGGCTTAATTTATAAAATTAAAATTGAGGGAAATAATAATATTAAAATTAAAATGTCCTTAACTGCACCTGGATGCCCTGTCGCTGGTGAAATGCCTCAGGAAGTTGCAGATAAAGTTAGTAGAATCAAAGAAGTTGGTTTAGTAGAAGTTGAGCTAATTTGGGACCCACCATGGACAATAGAAAGAATGAGTGAAGATGCCCGTTTAGCATTAGATATTGGATAAAGATAATGAATAAAAATAAAGAAATTTTGACTTTAACTGATGAGGCAGTAAATAGAGTTAAGTATTTAATGTCAAAGTCCAAAGGGGGAGTTATTGGATTAAGAATTGGGATTAAAACAGCTGGTTGTTCGGGTATGAAATATCAAATTGAATATGCTGAACAAATAAAACCATTTGAAGAAAAGATATTTTTTAAGAATATAGTTATCCTTATTGATCCAGCTGCAGTTATGTTTTTAATTGGTTCAATAATGGACTATAGAGAAAGTAAGTTTACCTCAGGTTTTGAATTTACAAACCCTAATGAAATTGCTAGATGTGGTTGTGGAGAAAGTTTTACAGTTGAGTAAAATATAGATTGATGTAAATTTGATTAAATTACTGAATTAAAAACTGTTCTTTTAAATGTCTGTGTTCTAAATTATCGTTAGAATCATGTAATATTCTAAGATTTATATCTTGTCTTAAATGGACACGAACTTTGACAACGTTTTTAATTTCTATTATGTCGGCACTTGCGTTAACCGGTCTTAGTTTTGGATATTTAATTGAAAATTGAACAGAGCTGCTGTTTTTTAATAAAGCACCTTGCCAATTTCTTGGTCTAAAAGGGCTTATAGGTGTTAAAGCCAAAATATCTGAACCTAAGGGTATTATTGGACCTTTTGCAGATAAATTGTATGCAGTCGATCCAACTGGTGTAGCAACCATAATACCATCACAATAGAGATCTTTTAATCTTTCAACACTATCTATCTTTATTGAAATTATAGAACTTTGATGAGTATTTCTAAATAAAGCTATTTCATTTACTGCTAAACTTACATGTTTTTTATGATTTATATCTTGAGCCTCGATTTCTAAAGGATGTACAATCATTTCATCGGCATTTTTAATTCTATCAATTAGATTTAATTTTTTTACACGATTCATTAAAAAACCAATATGTCCTTTGTTTAATCCAAAAACAGGCAAATTAGTAGAAATGCTTTCCCTTAATGCTTTAAGCATTTCTCCATCACCTCCAATAGCTACAATAACATCTGCTATTTTGATAGGACTTTGTTGATATTGATCAATAAGCTTCAACATGGATTCTTGAGCTGAACTATTCTTTGATGATGTAAAGTGTATTTTCATTGTTAATTCTTCTTATAAATAATATAACTATTTTATTTATAAATATATGGTGAATAGTATGAAAGCAACTACAACCGCATTAAATTTAACAAAAACTTATAAAAATGCCATTAATCGACTTGAAAAAATGTTGGGAAATGATTTTGAAAAAGCAGTTGAATCCATACATTTATCAAAGAGTCATATTGTTGTTTGTGGTATGGGTAAATCAGGATTGGTTGGAAGAAAGATATCTGCAACTTTAGCTTCAACTGGAACACCAAGCTATTTCCTACATCCTGGAGAAGCTATTCATGGTGATTTGGGTATAGTTCAACCGGAAAATATTATAATTTTAATTTCTTACTCAGGTGAAACTGATGAGATATTAGCTTTGTTACCAGCTTTACATAGATTAAAGGTTAAGATAATAGGTATGACGGGAGATCTAAATTCTAATTTAGCAAAAAATGCTGATATTGTTTTAGATATTTCAGTTGATAAAGAAGCTTGTCCTTTGAATCTAGCACCAACCACTTCCACTCTTACCACGTTGGTTTTGGGAGACGCACTAGCTGTATCACTTATGAATTTAAAAAATTTTAAGCAGGAAGATTTTGCATTAACCCATCCTGGTGGTTCGTTGGGACGAAGGTTATTGCTAAAAGTAAAAGATGAAATGATTAGTAATAATTTGCCCTTTGTTTTTGGTTCTAGCAAAATGCAAGAGGTAATTGTCAAAATGACAGAAGCAAGGTTGGGAATTGCTTTAGTTGGAACTTCAGAAAAATTAGATGGAATTATAACTGATGGTGATTTAAGAAGGTCATTAGTTAATAATGTAGATATAAGTAAAATTAGTGCAAAACAAATTATGAATTCTTCTCCATTAATAGTTAGTGAAAACGATAATCTTGAAAATGCTCACGAAAGAATGAAAGAATCTAGAGTACAATGTCTTGTTGTTAAAAATAGTTTAGATAAGATTGTTGGTGTCATTCAGATTTTTAAATAAATTTTGTTGGATGATTTTTGTTAATGGATATTTCAGAATTTAATTTCACTCTTCCATCTGATTTAATTGCTCAGTATCCTTTATATCCAAGGGATGAATCAAAATTATTATCTGTGGTAAATGGCAGGTATGAAAATTTATTTTTTACAAATTTACCAGATTTATTAAGTTCTGGAGATATAATTGTAATAAATGATACGAAAGTTATTAAAGCAAATTTGAATGGGAAAATAAAAGAAAAAAAAGTAAATATTACCCTACATTATTGTAAAGATAAAAAATATTGGATGGCTTTTTGTAAACCTTCAAAAAAATGTAAAGAGAGAGATGTCATTGAGTTTGAAAACAAAGTTTCTGCCAAAATTGAAAAAAAATTTTCATATGGTGAAATACTTCTAAAATTTAATATTTCCTACTTAGATTTAATGAAATATCTTTCTCGATTTGGTTCGATGCCTTTGCCGCCATATATAAAAAATAAAAGTCCAAATGATGCTAAAAATTATCAAACTATTTTTGCAAAAAAACATGGAGCTATTGCTGCTCCAACCGCTGGTTTTCATTTTACCGAACCAGTAATTAAAAACATAAAAGAAAAAGGAATTAAAGTTGTATCCATAACATTGCATGTTGGTGCGGGTACATTTTTACCTGTAAAAACAAAAAATATAGAAGATCACAAAATGCACTCAGAATTTTTTGAAGTTTCTAAAGAAACAAGTGATGTCATCAATGAAGCAAAATTGAACAAAAGAAAAATTGTTTGTGTAGGAACAACAACTTTAAGGGCTTTGGAAACAATTGCCTTGTCCAATAATATAATTATCCCTTGTAAAGGAAATACAGATTTATATATTATGCCTGGTTTTAAATTTAAAATAGCTGATTATTTGATAACTAATTTTCATTTTCCCAAATCTACCTTATTAATTTTAATTTCAGCTTTTTACGGTAAAAAAAATGTAATGAAACTCTATGAATATGCGATAGAAAATCAATATAGATTTTTTTCATATGGAGACTGTTGTATTTTGCCTCAAGCTGGTTCCAAAAAATGAGTAAAAATTTTAATTTTACATTATTGTCTAATGACTTTAATGCCAGAGCTGGGATATTGAATACAAAACATGGTTTAATTGAAACTCCAATTTTCATGCCAGTTGGAACTTTGGCTACTGTTAAAGCTATGGGATTAAAAGATTTAGATGAAATAGGCGCAACAATAATTTTATCTAATACTTATCATCTAATGTTAAGGCCAGGGATAGAAGTAATTAAAAAGTTTAGAGGGGTTAGAAATTTTATGAATTGGGAAAAACCTCTGTTGACTGATTCTGGTGGGTTTCAAATAATGAGCTTATCAAAATTGACTAAAGTTAACGATTCTGGTGTCGAATTTAAATCCCATTTAGATGGAAGTAAATATTTTCTTTCTCCAGAAAAAAGTACTCAAGTTCAAAATTTTCTTGACTCCACCATTTCAATGCAACTTGACGAATGTGTTCCATATCCTATAGAAAAGAAAAAAGCGTTAAATTCATCCATTTTGTCTTTAGAATGGGCAAAAAGATCTAGGAGTTCTTTTAAACATAAAATTGGGTACGGTCAATTTGGTATAGTACAGGGATCTTTATTTCCTGATTTAAGAGAATTTTCTGCAAAAGAGTTAATCAAAATAGACTTTGAAGGATATGCTGTTGGGGGATTGGCAGTAGGAGAAAATCAAAGTCAAATGTTTCACACCATTGATTTAACAACAAAATTTTTGCCGAAGCAAAAACCAAGATATTTGATGGGTGTTGGAAAACCCGATGATATTTTAGGAGCAATAAAAAGAGGTATAGATATGTTTGATTGTGTTTTACCAACAAGATCAGGAAGGAATGGTCAAGCATTCACATCCTTTGGTCCATTAAATATTAAAAACTCAAAACATAGTCAGGACAAAAAGCCGTTAGATATACTTTGTAATTGTTATACTTGTAAAACTTATTCTAGAGCTTATCTTCATCATTTGTTTAGATGTAAGGAAATTTTAGGAGCTTACCTAATGACAAAGCATAATTTATATTTTTATTTAAACTTATTAAGATCTGCTCGTAATTCAATAATTAAAAAGAATTTTGTAAAATTTGAAGAAAATTTTTTAAAAAAATACTATTCTTATAAAGATGGAATTTGATAGTAATTTTTCTCAAGAGATAAAAACACTGTCAAAAGAATTTTCTTTTGATATTTGTAAAATTACGAGACCTTTTTTGGGAAAAAATATTCAAGAAAATTTAAGAAAATATTTAAATAAGAATTTTCATGGTGACATGTATTGGTTGAATGAGACTTTTACAAGACGGAAATCTCCAGATTTTTTATGGCATGATGCTAAATCTGCAATTCTCTTAGGTATTAATTATGGCCCAGACGAAAATCCAATAAATAAATTATTAAATGTGAGGGTTGGAAATATTTCAGTTTACGCTCTTGGTGAAGATTATCACAAAGTTATTAAGGGAAAGTTAAAACAATTTTCAAGCAAATTATGCTCAAAATTTAAAGAAATTAAGAATGCAGAAGTTAAAGTATTTGTTGATACTGCTCCAATTATGGAGAAGCCACTTGCTCAGCAAGCAGGCATTGGTTGGCAAGGCAAGCATACCAACTTAGTGTCTAAGAAATATGGATCTTGGTTATTTTTAGGTTCAATATTGATTAATAAAACTTTACCTTATGATGAGCCACAAGCAGATCATTGTGGAAATTGTAATTCTTGTATAGAAGTTTGTCCAACTAAAGCAATAGTTAGGCCTTATCAATTAGATTCTAGAAAATGTATTTCATATCTGACGATAGAATTTAAAGGTAAAATTCCAGAAAAGTTTAGAAAAAAAATTGGCAATAGAATTTTTGGATGTGATGATTGTTTGGCAATATGTCCATGGAATAAATTTGCAAAAAAAACTAATGAAATTAGATTAAATGATAGAGGTTATGATCTCAATCTATCACATTTATTAAGTTTAAATGATAAAACATTTAAGAAAATGTTCTCTAAATCACCCGTAAAAAGAATTGGAAGAGATATGTTTATTCGAAACTGTTGTATTGCTGCTGGAAATAGTAAAAATCAAAATTTGAAGACAATTTTACGAAAATTGATTGAATCTGATGACTCAGATATTGTTAAAGATTCAGCCTCTTGGGCGCTTAGAAATTTAGAAGATAAAACTTAAGAAAGGGCATTATCACCAGTTTCTCCGGTCCTAATTCTAGTAGCATTTTTTAAATCAAAGACAAATATTTTCCCATCACCTATTTGCCCCGTATTAGCACTATTCTTAAAGGCTTCTAAAACCTTTTCTTCTAAATCATCAGGCACCGCTAATTCAATTTTTAGCTTAGGAACAAAAGAGATACTGTATTCAGTTCCTCTATATATTTCGGTTTGTCCACGTTGTCTTCCAAATCCTCTAACTTCTGAAGCAGTTAATCCTTCTACACCAATTTCAGTCAATGCTTTTCTAACATCATCCAGTTTGAATGGTTTAATTATAGCAATAAAATATTTCACTATTTCATTTTATTTTTATTTTATTATAATAACAATAATTTTTTGAAATTATATTTGCGATTAAAAAGTAGTATAAATATGAAAAATATCAGAAAAAAATTAGCTCCAAATGATATTTTAAGAGCAGGGATAAATTTAGGTAACTTTTTACTGGTATCTGATATCACTGAAAAAGGAGAACCTGTAGGTGTTTCTCCTGATCTTGCTAAAGAAATTGCAAGTAAGCTTCAAGTAGAATGCCAACTTATACCTTTTGATCGTCCTGGAGAATTGGCGGATGCTGTAAATGAAAATATTTGGGACATAGGTAATATTGCTTATGAGCCGGAAAGAGCGGAATCAATATCTTTTTCAGATCCATATGTGCTAATTGACGCAAATTTTTTGGTCAAAAGCACATCAAATTTCAGAACAAATATAGATGTAGATCAACCACAAATTAGTATTGCTGTCGCAGGCAGAAGTGCTTATGATCTTTGGCTAACTGAAAATTTCAAGTGCTCGAAAATTATAAGAACAGCCTCAATAGATGAGTCTCATGATCTATTTAAAAATGGTGGAGCAGACGTTTTGGCTGGTTTGAAGCCAAAATTATTTGATGAGTTAAATTTCAATGACGATTATTTAATTATAGAAAAGCCTTTCACACAAATCAAACAATCAGTTGGTGTCAAAAAGGAATATTCTGAAGTATTGGGTTTTTTAAATAAATTTATATTCAATTATATTAAACAAGGATTTTTAAGTTCATCTTTAAAAAAATATAAAGTGGATGATAAGCTTAGTCTACCCTTCAGTTAAATAATAATTTTTAATGAAGACAAAACTTCCTCATTTTCTTCTTTTTTGTACGGTTCTCTTTTGGGGTGTGTCATTTCCTTTAATGACTTATTTGTTGGATATGATGACTCCCATGCAATTGGCATTAGGTAGATTTTTTCTGCCTGCAATTTTATCAATGATATATATAATTTTTTTTAGGGTTAAAATTCAAAGAATAGATTGTTTCAGATTTTTCATTGCTGGTATTACTGGTATATTTGGCTTTGCTTTTTTTATAAATACTGGTCAACAAACCATGTCAGCTGGAGCAGGAAGTTTTATAGTGAATTGTAATCCTTTATTCACCTCACTTATTGGGTTTTTTATTTTAAAGCAAAAAATAAAACGTTATTTTTGGATAGGGATAATAGTTTGTATTTTAGGAATAATTATTATTTCATTAGAAAAACATGAAAAAGTTAATTTTAATTTTGGATCAATTTATCTTTTTGCAGCGGCAGTTCTGGTTTCATGTTATTTTCATTTAATAAAACCATTGACGAATAAATATGGTCCTTTAACGACATTCTGTTATACAATACTTCTCGGAACATTGCCAATGCTATTTTGGTCAATTGATACATATGAATTGATAATTAATTCATCAACAGAAACAAGAATTGCTATCATATGGCTTTCAATAATTTCAACTTTGATACCTTATTATACTTGGACATATTCTGTTGGCTATTTTGGAGCGAATAAGGCTTCATTTTTTTTATTCTTGATACCCATTATTTCGATAATAATTGATAAATTAATTTTTGAAATCATACCTAATTCGTTTACCATATTTGGAGGATTAATAATTTTAGTTTCAGTTTTGATTATAATGATTTTAAATCAAACAAAAGTTAAGTAATTTGTTTCAAAAAAATGAAATTTATATTTGGAGCGGGTAGCGAGAATCGAACTCGCGTCATTAGCTTGGAAGGCTAAGGTCTTACCACTACACAATACCCGCGCTTACTTAAATATACAAATTTTTTAAAAAATGTAAATAAAGGTTAAAGTTTTTTATTAAGATCTATCCATCCAGATAAATTACTAATAATTAAATTTTTTAACAAATTTATACCTTCTTCACTATCATTTAAGCAATCTATATAATGAAATGACTTTCCACCATTTTTATAAAAAATTTCTTTCATTTCGTTTTTTATTTCATCCAGTGTCTCAAGACAATCACTTACAAAACCTGGGCTGACGATAGACAGGTTAGTAGTCCCATTTTTTGCTAACTCAATTATTTTTTCATCTGTATAAGGTTTAAGCCAAGGTTCAGAACCAAATCTTGATTGAAAAGTTACAAAAATATTTTTCTGAGGCCATTTTAAATTTTCTTCAATTAACCTAGCGGTTTTTTGACAATGACAATGATAAGGATCACCCAAAATTAAATACCTTTTGGGTACACCATGAAAAGAAATGAGTAAAGTTTCAGGTTCTCCATTTTTTTTAAAGGATTTATTTATTGAATTGCATATTGACTGAATATAATCTTTATTATCATACCAAGGAGGCACAGTTCTTAGAGAAGGTTGCCATCTTTTATTTAACATCCATTTGTGTACTTCATCTAGGACGGTAGCAGTAGTACTTGCAGAATATTGAGGGTACAATGGCATAATTAAAATTTTTGTACAACCTAAATTAAATAGATTATCTAATCTTGATCTTATAGACGGATTTCCATAGCGCATAGCATAATCAATTTGAACGATTTTAAAAATTTTAAATTTTTCAGTTAATTTTTTAGATTGTTTTGTTGTCAAATATTTCAAGGGAGATCCTTTAATTGGATGCCAAATTCTTTTATAAGCTTGTCCAGTTTTAGATGGTCTAAATGATAAAATTATTAAATTTAATATTATCCACCATAATGGCCTGAAAACATCTATAACCCTTCTATCATTTAGAAACTGTTTTAAATATTTTCTGATTGAAAAATAGTCAGTATTTTCAGGTGTTCCAAGATTCACTATTAACACACCAATTTTATTGAAAGATATTTTAGTGTGATCCAGAGGTTTTTTAATATCTGATAACATTGGTTGTTTTATTTATTTAAAATCAAATTAAAAATTACATTTAAAAAAATAATTTTCATCTTTTTAAAAAACTTTCTTGAACTTTTTTAAAGATTGCATATAAAAATCATCATTATGTATATATAAGGTGTTTTAAGATGAATTCTATGAAAAAGAAAAATAAATTCAAGGTTGATGGTAATACTAAATCTGGCGTTTTAGGAAATAGGATAGTTTTGCCTAAGGATTATATTCCATCTGAATCAGAAGACTTTATGAACAATTTTCAACTTGAGTTTTTTAGACAAAAACTATTAATTTGGAAGAGTGAACTTTTAAATGAGGCTACTGATACAAAAGATGATTTGTCTGAAGAAGGTTTGCAAAGACCAGATATGGCAGACAGAGCACAAGTTGAGAGTAATGCCTCCATTAAATTAAGAACAAGGGATAGAGAAAGAAAACTAATAAGTAAAATTGATTCTGCTTTAAGACGAATTGATTTAGGTACTTATGGATATTGTGAAGACACTGGAGATCCGATTGGATTAAAAAGATTGATGGCTAGACCAATTGCCTCCCTATGTTTAGATGCACAAGAAAGACATGAAAAAATGGAAAAAATTCATAAAGATGATTAAGCAAAATCAGATTAGAACAAAATAAGAACATACCTTGACAAAGAGAACAAAACATGAATATAATGAGGTAATTTGTTCTTGAAAAGAAATTGTCAATGTGTAAGTAAGGAGTATATTGAAATGAAAGCAGAGGTTTTAGATTTTTCTATGAATAACAAAGAAAGAAATGTGTCGTTGGATGGAGCAATTTCTCAGATTGAAAAGGCTTTTGGTAAAGGATCTGTGATGAGGTTAGGTGAAAACGATCAAAATATAGATATTCAATCTATTTCAACTGGGTCTTTGAGTTTAGATATAGCTCTTGGTATAGGAGGTTTCCCAAAAGGAAGAATTGTTGAAATTTACGGCCCTGAAAGCTCTGGTAAAACCACATTGGCTTTACATGCTATTGCAGAAGCACAAAAAACAGGTGGGGTTTGTGCTTTTGTAGATGCAGAGCATGCTTTGGATCCTGCTTATGCAAAGAAATTAGGAGTTAATATTGATGATCTTTTGATTTCCCAGCCAGATGCAGGAGAACAGGCATTAGAAATTGCTGATACACTAGTAAGCTCAGGAGCAGTTTCTGTAATGGTAATTGATTCTGTTGCTGCTTTAGTCCCAAGAGCTGAGTTAGAAGGTGATATGGGTGATACACATATAGGTTTACAAGCTCGTTTAATGAGTCAAGCTCTAAGAAAATTAACTTCATCTATATCAAAATCCAATTGCTTAGTAATTTTTATTAATCAAATTAGATTAAAGATAGGAATTATGTTTGGTAACCCAGAGACAACAGCTGGAGGAAATGCGCTTAAGTTTTATGCATCTGTAAGGCTAGATATTAGGAGAATTGGCTCAATTAAGGATAAAGAAGATATTGTAGGGAATCAAACAAGAGTTAAAGTTGTAAAAAATAAAGTTGCACCACCCTTCAGGACAGTTGAGTTTGATATAATGTATGGTGAGGGTATTTCAAAATTCGGAGAATTAATTGATTTAGGTGTTACAACAGGTTTGGTTGAAAAATCAGGTGCATGGTATTCTTATAGTGAAAATAGAATAGGTCAAGGAAAAGAAAATGCAAAACAATATTTAAAAGATAATTTAGATATTGCTAAAGAATTGGAGGACTCAATAAGGAGTAAGTCAGGATTAGTAGATAATATATTGATGAATTCTGAAACCACTTTAGTAGAAGAATAAAATAATTAATAAATTTTAATATTTAAGCTTGCTATAATCATAACAAAATAATTTAATAAATTTAATTATAAGATTTGGTTATGAAAAGATTTTTGTTAAATGATATCAGAAATGAGTTTATTAATTACTTTAAAAAAAATGACCATAATTTAGTAAAATCAAGTAATTTGGTTCCTGAAAATGACCCTACATTGTTATTTACTAACTCTGGTATGGTTCAATTTAAAAATATATTTACAGGATCAGAAAAAAATCAGTTTTCAAGAGCTGTGACATCACAAAAATGTATTCGAGCTGGAGGAAAACATAATGATCTTGAAAATGTTGGTCATACAGCCCGGCATCACACGTTTTTTGAAATGTTAGGGAATTTTTCATTTGGTGATTATTTTAAAGAAGAGGCAATATATTTTGCTTGGGATTTATTAACTAAAGTATATGAGTTGCCAAAAGATAAATTGCTAATAACAATTTTCCATGAGGACAATGTTGCAGAACAATTGTGGAAAAAAATTTCAGGATTAAATGATAAGAAAATAATTAAAATTAAAACTAATGATAACTTTTGGAGCATGGGAGAAACAGGTCCATGCGGTCCATGTTCAGAAATATTTTATGATCATGGAGATCATGTCGCTGGAGGAATGCCTGGTACTTATAATGAAGATGGTGATAGATATATAGAAATATGGAATTTAGTTTTTATGCAATTTGAACAAGTTGATTCAAAAACTAGAATTGATTTACCAAAACCATGTATTGATACAGGAATGGGCTTAGAGAGAATATCAGCTGTTTTACAAGGTACACATGATAACTATGAAATTGATTTATTTAAAAATTTAATTCAAGGATCTTCAGAAGTTACTAGAACTAAGGTCAATTCAAATACATTAAAATCTCATAGAGTGATTGCAGACCACATAAGATCTGCTTCTTTTTTGATCTCTGAAGGTGTGTTGCCAAGTAATGAAGGTAGAGGATATGTGTTAAGAAGGATATTAAGAAGGGCAATTAGACACTCTAATATTTTAGGTTGCAAAGAAATTTTCATGCACAAGTTAGTTTCTTATTTGATAAATGAAATGGGAAAAGCATATCCAATTTTAAAAGATGAAGAGAATACGATTAAAAATGTAATACAGGATGAAGAGATAAAATTTAAAGAAACTTTGGAAAGAGGACTGACTATATTAAAAAATGAAATTAAATCTAATAAATCTGAATCAATTTTTTCAGGTAAAAAGGCATTTGAACTTTATGATACTTTTGGGTTTCCATTGGACCTGACTCAAGACGTTTTAAAAGGGTATGGATGGGATGTAGATATTAAAGAATTTGACAAAGAAATGGAAAATCAAAAAAGTAAAGCTAGAAAAGCATGGGTTGGTTCAGGTGACAAGGTAATTGATAGAAATTTAACTAAGTTATTAGATGATTTAGGTTCAACAAAATTTGTTGGATATGAAAATTATAATTTAACTTGTAAAATTATTTTAATATTGAAAGATGGAGTTTCAGTCGACAAATTGGAGAAAGAAGAAACAGGTCAATTAATATTTGATAAAAGTGTTTTTTTTGCAGAATCGGGCGGACAAGTGTCAGACGTTGGAGTAATACAATCAAAAGACTTTGAAGCAGTAATAATTGATTGTCAAAGGTTAACAATTGGTAATAACAAAGTCATCTTTATTCACAAAGTGAAAATTTTGAAAGGAAAAATTAATAAATTTAGTCATTGTGAACAAAAAGTCGACAAAAATTATAGATTAGATGTTAGTTCACATCATACAGCAACTCATTTAATGCATGAAGCCCTAAGAAAGACTTTTGGTTTGCATGTTAAACAAAAAGGATCCTTAGTTTCTAAAGATAAACTCAGATTTGATTTTAGTCATAACAAGCAAATCAATTCTGATCAAATTCGTTTAATTGAAAATATTGTTAACAAAAAAATTTTAGAAAAAAATAAAATTAAAACTGATATTATGAAACCTCAAGATGCTATAGATAAGGGTGCTATAGCTTTGTTTGGTGAAAAATATGGAGATCAAGTAAGGGTTGTTTCCATGGGAGGGAAAGGTAGTGATAGGAGAATCGCTTGGTCAGTAGAACTTTGTGGTGGAACTCACTTGTCAGACAATGGTGAATCTTTATTATTTAAAATTGTGAACGAAACTGGTGTTTCTTCGGGTGTAAGAAGAATTGAAGCAGTCACTAGAAAAAGTGCTATTAATTATTATGAAAATAAAAGTGATATTCTTGACTCTATAGTTAATAAATTAAACTCTCAAACAAATTTGATCATTCAAAAAATTGACCAATTGATTAAAGAAAATTCAGATTATAAATTAAATGCTAAAAAAATTAAAAATGAAATGATTTTTCAAGAAAATGATTATCAAATTTTTAATTTGAAAGGTGTAAAATTTTTTGTCAATGTATTCGATGATTTAAATCCAAGGGACTTAAAATCTTCAGCGGAAAAATTTTTAAAATCATTAAAAGTAAATATTGTTTGTGTTATATCAAAATTTAATAATAAGGTCTCCTTCGTTGTATCTGTTGATAAAAAGTCTTTAGATAGATTTGATGCTATCGATCTTGTTAATAAGATATCAAGTGAATTAGATGGTGCTCGAGGGGGAGGTAGAAGAGATATGGCACAATCAGGTGGACAAAGTGTTGACAAAATTGAAAATGCAATAAACGAACTAAAAAAATATATTTCAAATCAAAATGGAAAGTAAGTTTTATGTTAGCTAAAAGCGTTCTGGAAATAAAAGAAACACCAATTATGGAAATTGCAAACTTTGGAAGGGCATACTCTAATAGAACAGGAAAAAAGATTTTTGCAGCATGGTTTGGTGAAGGTAATCAACCAACGAAAGAAATAATATATAGAGAAGCTATTAATTCCTTAAAGAATGGTCAAACATTTTATACTTACCAAAATGGATTACCGAAAATACGTGAAGCACTTTCTAATTATATGAACAGTGTATTTGGTTTAAATTTAACACCAGAAAATAATAGTTTGGTTACTGGAGGAATGTTAGGAATTAAAATTATTTGTGATATGTTGATCGAGAAAAACGATGAAGTTGTAATAGTTGGTCCTGTATGGCCTAATATTCGTTCGTCCGTAATTTTAAAGCAAGCTAAAATAAAAGAAGTAAATTTAAAATTAAAAAATAAATGGCAATTAGATCTCACAGAACTATTTAATTCAATTTCAAACAAAACAAAGATGGTATTTATAAATAGTCCAAGTAATCCAACAGGTTGGATGTTAAATGAAAGTGAACAAGAAGAAATAACCTCTTTTATAAGAAAAAGAAATTGTTGGTTAATTGCTGATGAAGTCTACCACCAAATTGTATTTGATAGGGATGTTTCACCAAGCTTTCTACAATTTGCCAAGCCTAGTGACAAATTAATAGTAATAAATTCCTCTTCAAAAAGTTTTAATATGACAGGCTGGAGAGTTGGTTGGCTTTCTCATCCTGAATTTTTAGGTGAACATATTGCAAAGTTGGTACAAATTTCAACTACTGGTGTTCCTGAATTTTTACAAGAGGGTTTTTTTAGTGCTTTGATAAATTATAAATCAATAGTACATGGTGTAAAAAATGATTTAAAAAAATCTCGCGATTTAGTTTTTGAAAGAACTAAGAATTGGAACAAAATTCATATGCCTGAAACTAATGCAGCGTTTTACTCTTTTTTTAAAGTTAAAGATATGAGCAATTCTGTTGAATATGCTAAATTTTTAATTGAGAAAACTCAAGTTGGTTTAGCTCCAGGTGTTGCGTTTGGAAAGTCAGGAGAAGGACATTTAAGGTTGTGCTTTGCTTCAGATCTAAATTATTTAGATAATATTCTTAATAGATTAAAAAAGGAATTATCATAAATTACCAAGGTCGAATATTCTCCTTTAATTTTTTATAACCTTCTATAAACCCTGGTCTTCCCTTAGAATAAACATGGTCAAAAGTGTTTAATGTTTTATCAAGCCATTGTTTAAGCTTCTCATTTCCAGGGTTTGCATCAATATAAGCATCTCTAATGAGAACAAAATGAATACGAGGGTCATAAGGTTGCTTTGTTCCACCCATGCTTTCATCGCCATTCAATAATCTTAATAACATTGCGTCTGCAGAACCTAAAGTCTGTTCATGTATTGGAGGTCCATCAATTCGATGCATTATTGAAGTCATGTCTCGGCCATTACCAGTAGTATATCCAAGTTTGTTCCACAAAGTATCCATTTTAGTATTTTCTCCAACACTCTTTAAAATTATGTCTCCAAATTCTCTAAGAGGGTCAGAAACATCTGCTAGTAAATCTGTTAATCTATCACCATCAAGATCAGTAGCAAGTATTATACATTCTCGTTTTTGGATCAAATCCCATAACAATAAACCGTAATTTGTATCTGAAATATGCTGTTCAATTTGTCCACCCCAATTTTCCATGCCATGTTTGAAAGTTGAGGGAAGTAATTTAATTATTTTCTCAATATTTGATTTATGTTCCTCATAAGCATTTACAGCCCATTTTCTTCCAATTTTGAATTTTGTTCCTTCCAATAACCAAGTTACAATACCAGCGTTTATTCCATCCTCCATTGCTTGTGTGGGTTTGAAAGCTATCCTCCCAAGTTTACCTGTTTCATTAATCATTTTTAAAAACAATCTTCCTGCATAAGCCATCTGAATAGCTGGTGTATTCATTTCTGAGTGGATAATACCAGTATCTGCATTCACATTGAAAACAGATTTATCTTGAGAATAAGGAAGGCAAGGCATACATCTCACGACGGTTATTGGCCCATACGGTCTTACATTACAGTAGACACCTGCTTGAGTCCTTAACGGGGCGTTACCAGATTTGCCCATTACCACTACTTTTTTACCATTTTTATTATTTACATAAGCATCGCCTGCAGTAGACCATTTAATAGATGTAAACGGCATATTTCCAAACCAACTTAAAGGTTCAAGTTTTAAATCGTGTCTAATTTGAGACCACATTGGAATAGCATAAAAAGGTAAACCTAATATATCTATTGTCGCTATTGTTCCTAACAATGCATAGGCATCCGTTAAAGAATGTGCAATTGGTTTTACAGTATTGTCAAAGCGTCCTCCCTCCCAAACAATAGCATTTGGGTAACCATTTGGTTTTTTTAAAGATGTTTTAAACAAAGAAGAAAATAATGCTTGCAAGTCTTCACCATTTGCTTCTGCTTTTGCCACACTTAGTAAATCAATCATTTTTATACCTGAAGTAATTAAAGTTTAACAATTATTATATATTTATTTTATATTTTTCAAAAACTTTTTAAAAAAGATTCTAAATGTTTA
Source organism: uncultured SAR116 cluster alpha proteobacterium (assembly GCA_902533695.1). Classification (GTDB taxonomy): domain Bacteria; phylum Pseudomonadota; class Alphaproteobacteria; order Puniceispirillales; family Marisalimonadaceae; genus AG-426-I14. The sequence goes on along the minus strand of CACAMV010000004.1, from coordinate 23,306 downwards.
AGATTTTTTAAAACTAATATATTTTTAACAAAATTTTCTTTTAAAAAACCTTCTTCAACTAATTTGTTAAATATCTCTAAAAGAGGATCCCAAAAATTATTAACATTTAAAATTAGAGTTGGTTTGTTATTAATTTGTTTTAATTGAACAAGCGTAAGTACTTCAAAAAGCTCGTCAAGGGTTCCAATACCCCCAGGTAAAACTAAAAAAATTGAAGAAATGTTAAGCATTGTTAATTTTCTTTTACTAATTGTATTAGTCTTAGTTAAAGTTATATTGTTAATTGGGATCTCTTTTTTAGTTAAAAATTTTGGAATTACTCCATGAACATTTGAATCTTTTGACAAAGCTCCTTTTGCTAAGGCACCCATTAAACCAGTGCTTCCACCTCCAAAAACTAAATCATAATTAAGTTTTCCAATTATTTTACCCGTTTCAAAAGTAATTTTTTCATATTCTGGATTTATTCCTTTAGAAGCGCCACAAAAAACACAAATTTTTCTTTTTAAATTTACTTTCATTTTTTTATTTTGATACTTTTATTAACCCCTTTGTTTTATGAAAATTCTAATGTATTATAGTTGTAAAATAAAATGAAAGATAAAGATTTTGTCCAAAATAATTTATTTGCTATTAATTGGTTCTATGATTGCTCTTGCAGCAGTTTTTATAAATATTTATCAACCAGCAAATCAAAATGAAAAAAAAATCTCTGTTCCAGTTGTCAAAGAAATTGTTGACGCAAAACCATTAGTACCAAAAAGTAAAAATGAATTTGACAAAAAAAATAATCAAATTTTGACTGTTCCTAAAAAGAACGTTCAGAAAAATAAAATTTTTATTTTAGAAACTATAAGAGTAAGTCCAGAAGGTGGTCTTGTCGTTGCAGGAAAAGTTTTCCCAAATTCTGAAGTTCATATAATTTCTAAGGGAGAAATAATAGCTAAAACAGTCAGTGATAAAACTGGAGAATTTGTCATTGTTCCGAAAAAATTGCTCAAGGCTGGTGAGCATATTTTAGTATTTAAAGTTACAAAACCAAATAATAATATAATTATTGCTGATCAAGCGATTGCTGTAAAATTAAAAGAGGATTTGTCTGAAATTCCAATAGTTGCATTAATTAATTCCGAAAGTAAAATTGGTACTAAAATTATTCAAGGACCTGGTAAAATATTGTCAAATGAAAAAATGAAAATTAAAAACAAAATTAGCAAATTGCCTGATAATTTAAAGCCAGAAATTTCTATTTTAACTTTAACTAATGATTTAAATTTAAAACAAATTAATTTAACAGGTTACGCAATTGGTGGAATCCAAGTTGATGCAAGAATATCTGGAAAAGAAGTATTTTCAGATAAAATTATTGATAACGAATGGGCTGTTACTTTACCTAATCAATTGATTATAGGAAAACAAAAGTTATCGGTTTCATTGATTGATAAAAAAGGTAAGATTATTGCTGAAGATCATCTTGATTTATTTGGAAATGAAATCAAGGACTCTGAAGGAAAAACACTTATTGTGGTGCAGAAAGGTGATGCATTATGGAAAATAGCATATAAAAGGCTAGGTGGTGGTGATAAGTACTTGGAAATTTTTAATTTGAACAAAAATAAAATTGAGAATCCAAATCTTATTTTTCCCAAACAATTGTTTATATTACCAAATTAAATGATAGATAAGGAGTTAAACACTTTCTTAAAGCCCATTTTAAGAAGGATTGCGCTGATATTTATAGATTACGGATTTAAAAGTAATCAAGTCACATTGTTTGGACTAATAATAGGATTATTAAGTTTTATATTTTTAATAAATAAATTTTTTCATTTAGCTTTAATTTTTTTTCTTTTTAATAGATTTCTTGATGGAATTGATGGAGCAATAGCAAGAGAGACTAAAATTTCAGATTTAGGAGGTTTTTATGACATTGTGTCAGATTATATTATTTACAGTATTATCCCTCTTGGTTTTATTTTAATATATGAACAAAATTCTTTCTACTTTGCTTTTTTGTTGTCTAGTTTTGTAGCATCATGTTCAAGTTTTTTAGCTTCGGCTTGGATTATTGAGAAAACTAAAAAAATAAAAATATCACAAAAAAATAAATCTTTTTTTTATATTGGAGGTATAACTGAAGGTTTTGAAACGATTATATTTTTTTCATCAATGATTGTTTTTCATGAATTTGCACATTTGATTGCTTTAATCTTTGGAATATTATGTTGGTTAACTTTTGTCATTAGAGTAATTTATATTCGAAATTTATATTTAAAAGAATAAATTTCTTTATAATGCAATGCTTCACTTTTTTTATCCAATGTGATAAAAGAATGATTTAGTAATAAGAGAAAAATTTGAAAAATAAACTTACAGATGAACAATACAAAGTTACCCAAAAACATGTTACAGAGGCACCTTTTACCGGTGAATATCTGAACAATAAGCAAGAAGGTACTTATTCTTGCGTTTGTTGTGGAAATAAACTTTTTTCTAGTCTTACTAAGTATGATTCTGGCACTGGTTGGCCATCCTTTTACCTTCCTATAAATGGAGACGCAATCGGTACTGCCATGGACAAATCATTATCTATGATTAGATATGAGGTTCATTGTAAAAAATGTAATGCTCATTTAGGGCATGTTTTTGATGATGGTCCTAAGCCTACAGGTCTAAGATATTGTATAAATTCTCTTTCTCTCTTGTTTGTTGAAAAATAATAAAATGTTAAAAATAGAAGCCACTACAAAAATATTTGGTTGTATAGCTGATCCTGTGGATCATGTAAAAGCTCCTACATTGTTTACTGATTTTTTTAATAAAAATCAAATAAATGCTGTAATGGTTCCTCTAAATGTAACGAGAAAAGATTTAGGATCAGTAATAAATGGATTAAAAAATATTAAAAATTTTGTTGGTTTAACTGTCACTATTCCCCACAAAATTGATGTTTTAAATTTTTGTGATGAATTAGATATAGAAGCCAAGCAAACAGGAGCTGTTAATTGGATTAAATTTGATAATAAAAAAACAATTGGAAACAATTTTGATGGTATGGGTTTTGTTGACGGTTTAAGAAATAAGAATATTTCTTTAGAAAATAAATCAGTATGTATTTTTGGTGCTGGAGGCGCAGGAATTGCAATTTCGTTTGCCCTACAAAAGAGTAATTTAAAAAAGTTTAAAATAGTTAATAGAGATGAACAAAAAGCACAAAATCTAGTTAAAAGATTAAAATCTTTTTATCCTAATTCAGTGATTGAAAAAGAAAATTTTTCTAATTATAACATTTCTGATTATGATATAATCATAAATGCCACCAGTATAGGTTTAAAAGAAAACAAAGATTTACCATTTGAAGTTTCCAATACAAAAAAAGATGCTTTAATAGCTGACATCATTATGGAACCAGAGGAAACAATGTTGATTAAACATGCTAAAATGTATAAAAAACAGGTTCATTTGGGTAAATATATGTTAGAAAGTCAGATTAGTTTAGTAACTAGACTTTTTAATTTTTGATAAATATTGAGGTAATAAAATGTCAAAAACGACTATATGGGATGAAAAAAAATTAAAATTGTTAAAATCTCTTTGGGATTCAGGGCTCCCAATTACAAAAATTGGTAATGAGTTAGGTGTGTCAAGAAATGCAATCGCAGGTAAAGCTCATAGACTAGGTCTTCCAAAAAGAAATTCACCAATATTATCTAGCACAGATGAAGTGTCTGAAAAAGAAAAAATGATCTTTGATAATGAAGATGATCTTCCACTGAAACTTTCATTGAGGAACGTAATGTGGTCAAGGATAAAATGTTGTTGGCCTATTGGGGATCCTAAATTGCCAGGATTTAAGTTCTGTGGAAAGGAAATCATGTCAGGTAGACCATATTGTCAAGAGCACAGTTATCAAGCTTACACAAATGCCCGTGAAAGTTAATTAATTCTTGTCAACTTCAAGACATAATAAAGTAATTAAAAGACTAGATTATAGACCATTAGACTGGCATGTTAAAACTGTATTTTTAAATTTCAATATTAAAAAAAGTTATACAACAGTAGATTCTAAACTTTTATTTTTAAAAAATGGTTCAACTACAAAAAAAATAACTTATATTTTGCTCCATGGCAAAAATCTTAATACTCTGAAGGCTAAAATTAAAATTGATTACGATAATTTTAAAGATTTAAATTTGAAATCATATTTTATAAATGACAATACAATCAAAATCCCAATTTTACAAAAATCTAAAAAAATTTTTCTAAAGTTTAAAGTTAAAGTTTGTCCATCAACTAATTTTTCTTTAGAAGGTTTATATGAATCTAACGAAATGATATGTACACAATGTGAACCTCAAGGATTTAGAAAAATAACTTGGTTCCCTGATAGGCCAGATAACTTATCTGTTTTTACTACTAGAATTGAAGCATCTGATAAATATAAATTTATTTTATCAAATGGTGATTTATTAAGACAAGGCATAGCAAAAAATAACAAAAAATATGTAGTATGGAAAGATCCTTTTCCTAAACCAAGTTATCTTTTTGCACTTGTAGCCGGAAATTTGGAAGTTAACTCTGAAATATTTTACACTAAATCTAATAAAAAAGTTCTATTAGAAATTTATACCGAGATTGGAAAAAAACAATATACGAATTTTGCTCTTAAAAGTTTGAAAAAAGCTATGGAGTGGGATGAAAATAACTATAAATTAGAATATGACCTTAAGAGGTATATGATAGTAGCTGTTAGTCATTTTAACATGGGTGCTATGGAGAACAAAGGATTAAATCTTTTTAATTCTAAATATATTCTATGTAAAAAAGAATTTTCTACTGACAATGATTTCAAAAATGTAGAAAACATAATTGCCCATGAGTATTTTCACAATTGGACTGGAAATAGAGTTACTTGTAGAGATTGGTTCCAGTTAACATTAAAGGAAGGTCTAACTGTATTTAGAGATCAGCAATTCACTGAAGATATGTATAAAAACTCTGTTATTAAAAGAATTGAAGATGTTTCCTTTTTAAGGAAATCGCAATTTGCTGAAGACCTAAGTTCAAATAAACACCCAATAAGACCTAATGAATATCTAGAAATAAATAATTTTTATACATCTACAGTTTATGAAAAAGGTGCAGAAGTAATTAGAATGATATGCAATTATATTGGTAAAAAGAGATTTAAAGGTGCAGTAAAATATTACTTAAATCAATTTGATGGCAAGGCAGTCACATGTGAAGATTTTATAAAATCTCTAGAAATTTATTGTCAAATAAATCTTACAGATTTTATGAAATGGTATGAACAATTTGGAATAGTTACTTTAAAAATTACTAGGAAAAAAAATAAAGGAAATAAATTAACTTTAATTTTTGATCAATCATGTAAATCTTTTATGCATCCATTACCTATACCAATTAAATTTAGTCTTTTAAATTCAAATGGAAAATTGATAAAGTTTAAGTATAACGATAAAAATTATAAAAAAGAGCACACCTTTTTATTAAAAAATAAATCAGAAAAAATTCTTATTTTAGGAGCACAAAATGATGTAACGCCTTCTTTAATGAGAAATTTTTCTGCTCCTGTAAAAATTAAAACTGACCTTAACACAGAAGAATTATTACATGTTTTGAAATTTGATAATGATGAATTTAATAAATGGGATGCTTCAAGATTTATTCATACATTTTATTTTTACAAACATGATATTAAAATCTTTACAAAGGTAATTAATGAATTTTTAAAAAATAACAAATTAGATTCAAACATTTTAAGTTTAATTATCAAACCTCCAACTTTAGAAGATTTAGAACAATCTTTTGTTAATATTGATCCATTAGAAATCTTTAAAAGAAATAAAAAATATATTGAAACTTTTTTTAAAAACATAGAATCTAATATTGAGAATTATACTTCAAAAATAATTAATCAAGTTAAAGATTCAAGATTATCCAATGAAAATAGATTTTATTTGTCAAATACTTTGTCTTTTTTATTTTCTATCGGTAATGATTATGCATATGAGGTGGCAACGAAACTTTTAGAATCTAATATTATGGAAGAAAAAATTATTGGACTAAACTGTTTTGTTATTAACGATCATACTTTTGCGTTAGATCATTTAAATGAATTTTATAAAAAATATTTTGATAATGAAATTGTGCTTGAAAAATGGTTTCAAATGATGGCTTGTTTAAATATTAAAAATCAGGGTCTTAGTTTAATTGAATCTCTCTTAAATCATCCGAAATTTGATTATAAAAACCCTAATAAAATTAGAGCTGTTCTTGGCTCCTTCCAAAAAAACAATATTGAGCTTTTTCATTCAAACGATGAAATTGGATATAATTTTATTACCAATCAAATCATAATGATAGATAAACAAAACCCTCAAGTTTCTTCTCGATTAGTTTTACCATTAACAAGGTTTGAAAATTATAAATTAAATAGAAGAAGTAAAATGAAAAAATATTTAAAAATGATAATTAAAAATAAGCCATCTAAGGATTTATATGAAATAATTAATAAAGCAGTATAATTAGAAATATTATATGTCAACCTTATTAATTAAGTGGGCATTATTTTTTATAAACTGATATCTCAGTTCTGGTTTTTTTCCCATAAGTATATTAACTAAGTTGTCAACTTCACGTCTTTCATTTCCTTCAAAAAAATCTTTTTTAGGTAATTTAATTTTTATTAAAGTTCTAGAAATTGGATTCATAGTTGTCTCTTTTAATTGTAATGGAGGCATTTCTCCTAACCCTTTGAATCTACTAATTGACCCTTTATTTGAACAATATTTTTTATTAATTTCATCTTTTTCTTCTTCATTTTGAGCATAAAAAAGCTCATTATCTTTTGAAATTCTATAGAGAGGTGGTTTAGCTACATAAAGCTTACCTTTTTCTATGATTTCAGGCAAAAATTTATAAAAGTAAGTTAAAAGTAAAGCAGCTATGTGAGATCCATCCACATCTGCATCTGTCATTATAATTATTTTTTCATATCTTAAATTTTCAAAATTTAAATTTTTTTGGTTTAATCCTAGCGCTAATAATAAATCGTTTAATTCAAGGTTTTGGTTTAATTTTTCCTCTGTAGCACTTGCAACATTTAAAATTTTACCCCTTAAAGGTAAAACAGCTTGATTAATTCTATTTCTTGCTTGTTTTGCTGATCCACCAGCACTATCACCTTCAACAATAAATAATTCATTTGATTCAATATTTTTTGATGAACAGTCAGCTAATTTACCTGGTAATCTGTTTTTCTTTGAAATTAATTTCTTTTTACTTTCTTTTTCCTTTTTTCTTTGTTTTCGAGAATTTAAATTCTCTAAGATTTTCTCCAAAATTGATGATGAAAGAGAAGAATTATTTGCCAGCCAACTCTCAAATCTATCTTTAAGGGAGCTTTCAATTAATTTTGAAATCTCAATGTTAACTAGTTTGTCTTTTGTCTGTCCTTGAAATTGAGGTTTTTTTAAAAAAACTGAGATTACAGCTCCTAAGTTTTTAATTAAATCATCAGAAATAATTTCATTTGATTTTTTGAACCCAGATATTTCAGAAAAGTTTCTTATTGCCTTTGTCAATGCAAGTTTTAGACCTTGTTCATGAGTGCCACCATTAGGTGTTAATATAGTATTACAGTAGGAAGTTACAAAATTAGATTCATTGTCATCAAACCATACCAATGCACACTCTATTGTTTCATCATTAACAAAAATTTTTTCATGAAAAATTGTACTTATGAGAAGTTCTTTCTCTTTAACTTTGTTTTTTAACAACTGTTTTATACCTTCATCATAATAAAAGATTATTTCTCTAGGAGTATTTTCAGATAAATTCTTAATATTTTCGTTACATTTCCAATGAATTTTTAATCCAGGAACTAGATAGGCTTTACTCTCAATTAATTTATAGATGTAATCTGGTAAAAAATTATTTTCTTCACCAAAGATTTCTGAATCAGGTGTGAAGATTATTGAGGTACCACTAATTTGTTTAGTTTTAGAAATAAATTTCAATTTATTAATTGGAATACCTTTTGCGTACTCTTGAGCAAACAATTTTTTTTCTCTAGTAACTTCTACTTTTAAGTTTTGTGATAAGGCGTTTACAACTGAAGCTCCTACCCCGTGTAATCCACCAGATGTTTTGTAATTTTCATTAGAAAATTTCCCTCCAGAATGTAAAGAAGTCATAATTACCTCTAAGGCAGATTTATTGGGATATTTTGGATGATTATCTATAGGTATACCTCTTCCATTATCGGTAATTTTAATAGTATTTTCATTAATTAATTCAACATCTATTTTGTCAGCGTGATTTTCTATGACTTCATCTATTGCATTGTCTAGTATTTCATTGACCAAATGATGCATCGCTCTTTTGTCAGTTCCACCTATGTACATTCCTGGTCGCAATCTTACTGGTTCAAGTCCTTCTAGAACTAAAATATTTTTCGCGTTGTATTTTTTCTGAGTATTGTTGGAATTAAGTCGATGGTTCATAAAAAATCTACATATAGATATAATTTAAACTTTTTACCTATATGTAGATTTTTAAACTATTTTTATATGTAAAATCAAGTATTAACTTGAGTAATACATTTTAAATTCCACGGGATGAGGAGAATGTTCAAAATTAATAACCTCTTCAATTTTTAAATCAATATATGCATTGATTTGATCTTTTGTGAAGACATTATCTTTAATTAAAAAAGCCATGTCATCTTTTAGGGATTCTATTGCTTCTCTTAATGAACCACAAACTGTCGGTATATTTTCTAATTCATTTTCAGGGAGTTCATACAAATCTTTATCCATAGCATCACCTGGATGTATTTTGTTTTCAATACCATCAAGCCCAGCCATGAGCATGGCTGAAAAGGCTAAATAAGGATTTGCTGTTGCATCAGGGAACCTAACTTCAACTCTTTTGCCATTTGGACTACCTACATAAGGAATTCTGCAAGATGCTGATCTATTTCTTGCAGAATAGGCTAATAGAACTGGTGCTTCAAAACCTGGTATCAATCTTTTGTATGAATTTGTTGAAGGGTTTGTAAAACAGTTTATAGCTTTGGCATGTTTAATTATTCCACCAATATAAAATAGGCATGTATCAGAAAGTCCAGAATATTTATCCCCAGCAAATACAGGACTATTGTTTTTCCATAAAGATTGGTGAACATGCATGCCAGATCCATTATCGCCTGCAACAGGCTTAGGCATGAAAGTTGCGGTTTGACCAAATGAATTTGCTACATTGTGAACTGTGTATTTGTAAAGTTGAACATTGTCTGCTGTATCTATTAAAGTTCCAAACTTAAGACCTAATTCATGTTGCGAAGGAGCAACTTCATGGTGATGCTTTTCCATGGGAACGCCCATTTCCGAAAGTGATAATACCATTTCGCTTCTAAGGTCTTGTCCAGAGTCAACTGGTGGTACAGGAAAATATCCACCTTTGATTCCTGGTCTGTGACCCATATTACCTTCCTCAAATTCTCTTCCGGAATTGTAAGGCCCTTCAGAGTGATCAATTGAATAAAATGAAGAATTCATTTCAGACTCAAATTTTACATCATCAAAAACAAAAAACTCCGGTTCTGGACCAAAGTAAGCTGTATCGCCTATACCTAATTTTTCCATATATTTTAATGCTTGTTTTGCAGTAGATCGTGGATCTCTTTCATAAGCTTTCCCCGACAATGGGTCCAAAACATCACAAAAAATTGCTAAAGTCGGTTGCGAATAAAATGGATCAAAATAAGATTTTGAGCAATCAGGCATTAATTTCATATCTGATTCATTAATAGCCTTCCAACCAGCGATAGAAGAACCATCAAACATAAATCCTTCAGTTAAGCTTTCATCATCTATAGTGCTAACATGTTGAGAAACATGTTGCATTTTACCTCTTGGATCGGTAAATCTTAAGTCAACAAATTGTATGTCTTTTTGTTTAATGTTTTCTATTATTTTTTTTGAATTTGTCATTAATAAATCTCCAATTATTTAAATTGCATCGTTGCCTTTTTCTCCAGTTCTAATTCTAATAGCTTGTTGAATTTCTGAGACAAATATTTTCCCATCTCCAATTCTGCCTGTCTTTGCGGCTTCCTCTATACATTCGATAGCTTGATCTAGCAAATTATCTTCGATTATTATCTCTATTTTTACTTTTGGTAAAAAATCAACTACATACTCAGCACCTCTGTACAACTCAGTATGACCTTTTTGTCTTCCAAAGCCTTTTGCTTCATAAACTGTTAATCCTTGAATGCCGATGTTAGCCAATGAATTTTTTACTTCATCTAACTTAAATGGTTTAATAATTGCTTCTATTTTTTTCATTTGAACCTCATTATAGAGATCTAAATTTCTACAGAAAAATTGATTAATTTTAAAGTCATTTATACAAAGAAATTCATACAAAGTTTAAAATGCCTAAATTTTAAGCTACTTTATACAAATTCTTATTTTTTTAATTAATAAAATTGTCAATTCTATTAATAGCTTCTTCAATGGCAGAATCAGAATTTGCACAAGAAAGTCTTAAGAAACCTTCCCCATAATTTCCAAAAGAGGTTCCTGCAACAGTGGCAACACCAGCTTTTTCTAAAAGATTATTTTGGAATGTTAAGGCTTTTATTTGCAATTTTTTGATATTTGGAAAACAATAAAAAGCACCTTGAGGTCTTTGACATGATAATAATTCAATTTCATTTAGTTTGTTATACATTAAATCAGCCCGTCTTTTGAATGAATTATTCATTTCTTTAACGCAATCTTGTGGGCCTGTTAATGCTTCGATAGCAGCATATTGAGCACTTGAATTTACACAAGAATGAATATTTACTGCTAATTTTTCTGCTGTTTCATAAAGGTGAGTTGGGAAGATACCATATCCTAATCTCCATCCAGTCATAGCATAAGTTTTTGACCAACCATTTAAAATAATTAATCTATCTTTAATTGAAGGAAATGTAAGCATTGATTTAAATTTTATTTTTCCAAAACAAAATTGGTCATAAATTTCATCACTCATTAACACAGTGTTTGGATATTTTTCAAGACCTTTGGCTAATTTTGTTAGTTCTTCTTCAGGAACAACACCACCGGTTGGATTGGCGGGACTATTAATGATAATTAAAGATGTTTTTTGATTTAATTTATTTAAAATATCTTCTGCAGAAAAAGAAAAACCTAAATTCTCTTTTAGTTTATAGGGTACAGCCTTTGCACCAGAAAATTTGATCGCAGATTCATAAATAGGGAATCCTGGGTTTGGATAAAGAATTTCTTTCCCTTTTTCTCCTAATAGCATAGCTGAAAAGAAAATTATCACTTTTCCACCAGGCACAATTAAAATTTTTTCGTTAGAAACTTCGACTTTATGACGTTTAAAAATATCTTCCGCTACTGCTTCTTTTAGTTTAGGTATACCTGAAGATTGTGTATAGCCATGATGACCATCTTTTAATGCCTTTATAGCTGCTTCAACAATATGCTCTGGAGTTGAAAAATCAGGTTGTCCAATACCTAAATTAATTATAGATCTTCCTTTTTCAGAAAGAAAATTTGCTCTAGCAAGAACAGAAAAAGCAGTTTCTGTTCCTAATCTATAGCATCTTGAAGCATGATTTTTAAAATTTTTATCCATTATCGCGATGTATTTATTTTAACTTCTATTTTTATAATTTAAAGATAATTTTTACTTATAATTTGATTTAAATATATTGATAGTTTACTAAATATAAAATATGGCGAGTGTAGCTCAGTTGGTTAGAGCGCTAGACTGTGACTCTTGAGGCCGCCGGTTCAATTCCGGTCACTCGCCCCAAATTTTTAAATTTTTGTTGTTGCTTAATTTTTTAATGTTTATTATTTTGCGACATTAAGCTTGCGGGCGTGGCGAAATTGGTAGACGCGCATGGTTTAGGTTCATGTACTGAAAGGTGTGGGGGTTCAAGTCCCTCCGCCCGCACCATTATAAAGTTGAGGTCTTGAAAATGAATATTAAGGAAACATTGACAAAAGGTTTAACCAAAGAGTTTGAAATAAAACTGAAAAAAGAAGATATAGATAAACAAATTGATGAAAAACTTTTAGAGTTTTCTTCTCAAGCTAATTTACCTGGTTTTAGACCAGGTAAGGTGCCTATATCAATTTTGAAGGCAAGGTTTGGTAAGCGAGTTTATGGAGAGGTGATTCAAGAAAGTATGAATAACGCCTCAAAAAAAATAATAGATGATAATAAGATCAACGCCGTTACTCAACCCAAACTAGATATAAAAAATTTGGAAGAGGGTAAAGACGTTTTAGCAACATTAATTGTTGAAATAATGCCTTCCTTCAAAACACCAGATATTTCTTCATTTGAAATAATTCGTCCAATTGCAAAGGTAACCGACAAAGATGTTGAAGATGCTATAGATAGAATTGCTAAAGAAAACTTAAAAACTGAATTGATAAAGGAAAATCGATCAGTAAAAAAGGGTGATACAGTTGTTATTGATTTTGAGGGAAAAATTGATGATAATCCTTTTGAAGGCGGAAATTCTAAAGGATATTATCTTAAAATAGGTTCAAATACTTTCATACCTGGCTTTGAAGAACAATTGATTGGTTCTAAAATGAATGAACAGCGCACAATTAATTTAAATTTTCCAGCAGATTATCAGGCAAAAGATTTAGCAGGAAAAAGTGTTGTTTTTGAAGTTAAGGTTAATGAAATCAGGACTGACATAAAAACAAAAGTCGATAATGAATTTGCAAAATCATTAGGTCTTGAAAGTTTAGATATACTGAAAAAAAATGTTAAAAATCAAATTTTAAATCAGCATAAGTCAGCTGGTAGGTTAAAAGCAAAAAAAGTTATTTTAGATAAACTTGCTGACTCTGTGGAATTTGATTTGCCACCATCATTAGAACGCGATGAATATCTAAATGTATGTAAAGCAATGAACATAAATAACAAATCAGACAAAGTCCTTCCAGAAAACAATGACATCCCAGATCCTGAAACAGGTATGACAGAATTAGAAAAGAAAGATGCTAAGGCAATAGCTGTTAGAAGAGTAAGGTTAGGACTGGTTTTATCTGAGATTGGACGTCAAAATAATATAAAAGTAGAAGAGGAAGATACAAGAAACGCAATGATGAGGGAAATTCAAAATTATCCTGGTAAAGAAAAAGAAATTTTAGATTATTTTAAAAACAATCCAGAAGCTAAAAATGAATTTGCTGGGCCAATATTTGAAGATAAAATCATTGATTTTATTCTTGAATTGGCCAAGGTTGAAGAAAAAGAAGTAGGTGTTGATGAATTATATAAGGAGGATGAATTTGATATAAAAAAAGAGGCAGAAAAAGCTAAGAAGTCTATAAAAGTGAAAGAAAAACCAAAAAAATCTAAAAAATAAAATATTTCAAATTTTTAAAAATTGAAAAGGATAAGAAAATAATGAAGATTGATGAAAATAAAAATTTTAGACAATATGCTGCACTTGTTCCTATGGTTGTTGAACAAACAAACAGAGGGGAAAGATCTTATGATATATATTCAAGACTATTAAAAGAAAGAATTATATTTTTAGTTGGAGGAATTGATGATAATATAGCCTCATTAGTTTGTGCACAATTACTTTTTTTAGAGGCTGAAAATCCTAAAAAAGATATTTCTATGTACATAAATTCGCCTGGTGGAATTGTTTCTTCTGGATTATCAATTTATGATACAATGGAGTATATCAAGCCTGATATTTGTACTGTTTGTTTTGGACAAGCAGCAAGCATGGGTTCGTTATTGTTAACTGCTGGTTCTAAAAATAAAAGGTATTGCCTTCCCAACGCTAGAATTATGACACATCAACCTTCTGGTGGATTCCAAGGACAAGCTTCTGACATAGAAATCCATGCAAAAGAAATTTTAAGCCTAAGATCTAGACTAAATAACATTTATGTTAAACATAGTGGCAAGAAACTTGCAGACATTGAAAATCTGATGGATAGGGATACTTTTATTTCTCCCGATGATGCCGTAAAGTTAGGATTAATTGACAAAGTTGTTGAAAAAAGAGAGGATGTCAAATTAACAAAAGTTTAACTGTTACAATTTTTACTGAAATTAAGAGTTATTAATATTTGAGGTGTGTTATGACAGGTCATGAAGAAAATAATAGTAAAACTACGTTATACTGTTCTTTTTGTGGAAAAAGTCAACATGAAGTTAAAAAGTTGATTGCTGGGCCAACTGTTTTTATTTGTGATGAGTGTGTAGAACTTTGCATGGACATCATAAAAGAGGAACATAAACAAAGTGTTTCAAAAAACAAGGATGGCGTTCCAACACCTGTAGATATTTGTAAGATTTTAGATGATTATGTTATAGGTCAGTCAAATGCAAAAAAAGTTTTATCCGTTGCAGTTCATAATCATTACAAAAGACTTTCCAATGCAAAAAATGTAAATGACATAGAGATTTCTAAATCAAATATACTTCTGGTAGGCCCTACAGGATGCGGAAAGACTTTGTTAGCTCAAACATTAGCAAAAATATTAGATGTTCCATTTACGATGGCTGATGCTACCACCCTTACAGAGGCTGGTTATGTTGGTGAAGATGTTGAAAACATAATATTAAAGTTGTTACAAGCATCTGATTATAATGTTGAAAGGGCACAAAAGGGAATTGTGTATATTGATGAAGTTGATAAAATTTCAAGAAAGTCAGAAAACCCTTCAATTACAAGAGATGTAAGTGGTGAAGGTGTCCAGCAGGCATTATTAAAAATTATGGAAGGCACTATTGCAGCGGTCCCACCTCAGGGTGGAAGAAAACATCCACAACAAGAGTTTTTACAAGTAGATACAACTAACATATTATTTATTTGTGGAGGTGCATTTGCAGGTTTGGATAAAGTAATATCAGATAGAAGTGAAAAATCATCTATTGGATTTGGTGCAAATATTAAAGAAAAAGATGACAGGTTGACTGGAGAAATTTTGAAAGAAATACAACCTTCAGATTTAGTTAAATATGGTTTAATACCTGAGTTTGTTGGAAGACTTCCTGTTTTAGCTACCCTAGAAGATTTAGATGAAAAAGCACTAGTTAGCATTCTTACTGAACCTAGGAATGCCTTAGTGAAGCAATATAAAAAATTATTTGATATGGAGGGTTGTAATCTTGAGTTTAGAAATGAAGCATTAAAGTCAATTGCTAAAAAGGCTATTGAGCTTAATACTGGCGCTAGAGGACTTAGATCAATTTTAGAAAACATGTTGATGGATACGATGTTTGAATTACCTTCCAATTCAAATATTGAAGAAGTTGTTATAAATGAAGATGTAGTAACTAAAGGTACAAAACCAATAAGTGTTTACGCTAAGAAGAAGAAAGCATAAAAAACATAAAAATTAAACTTTTCCCTTGAAGTTTGTTTTTCGTATAATATTTATTAATAATAAATTAAGTTAATATTATGAATCATCCTGTTTTACCTTTAAGAGATATCGTCGTCTTCCCACATATGATTGTACCTTTATTCGTAGGTAGAGAGAAATCTGTTTTATCTCTTGAAAATTCAATGACTAAAAACAAAGAAATTATTTTGTTATCTCAGAAAGATCCATCAACTGAAAATCCTGAAAAAAAAGATTTGCACTTAGTTGGCACCTTAGGGTCAATATTGCAACTGTTAAAACTCCCAGATGGTACAGTTAAAGTATTGGTTGAAGGCAAGGATAGAATTTCAATCAAAAAGTTTTATACGCAAACTAAATATTTGAATGCTGACTGCTTCAAGGTTAATGAAAAACCATTTGATATGAAGAATAAAAATATAATTAATACATTGCACACAATTTTTGAGGACTACATAAACCTTAATAAAAAAACAAATAATGAGATAATAAACATTATAAGTGATATAAAAGATCCATCAAGGTTAACAGATACAATAATAGCTAATTTAAATTTAGAAATAGATGAAAAACAAAAATTTTTAGAAATCACTGATGTCAATAAGAGGGTAGATGAATTAATTCTAAAATTAGAAACCGAAATAGGTTCTCTTCAAGCAGAGCGAAAAGTGCGTTCTCGTGTGAAACGTCAGATGGAAAAGACACAACGTGAATACTATCTTAATGAACAATTGAAAGCGATTCAAAGAGAATTAGGGACTAGTGAAGATGGAAAAACAGAATTCGAAGAGTTAGAAGAAAAAATTAAAAAAGCTAAATTGACTAAAGAAGCTCATTCAAAAGTTCTATCAGAGTTTAAAAAATTAAAATCTATGAGTACTATGAGTGCCGAAGCTACAGTTGTTAGAAGTTATATCGATTGGATTTTGGGTATACCATGGACAAATGAATCAAAAGTTAAAACAGATTTGAAAGAGGCTAGGAAAATTCTAGATTCTGATCATTATGGTTTAGATAAAGTTAAAGAAAGGGTTGTAGAATTTTTGGCTGTCCAAAAAAGAACAAAAACAATCAAAGGTCCAATACTTTGTTTGGTCGGTCCTCCTGGTGTTGGTAAAACGTCATTGGGTCAATCAATCGCGAAAGCAACTGGAAGAAGTTATGTAAGAATGGCTCTTGGAGGAGTAAGAGATGAAGCGGAAATTCGAGGACATAGAAGAACTTACATTGGTTCACTTCCAGGAAAAATAGTACAAGGAATGAAAAAATCGGAGTTTATTAATCCTTTGTTTTTGTTGGATGAAATTGATAAACTTGGTGCTGATTACAGAGGTGACCCATCTTCTGCCTTACTAGAAGTTTTAGATCCAGAACAAAACAAATGTTTTCAAGATCATTATTTAGAGTTAGACTATGATTTGTCAAAAATATTGTTTATAACAACTGCAAATACTCTCAATATTCCTCCAGCTCTTATTGATAGAATGGAAGTTATTAGAATTCCTGGTTACACTGAAGACGAAAAAGTTGAAATAGCTAAGAAGCATCTTTTGATTAAGCATATGAAAGAATGTAAAGTTTCTAAAAATGAGTTTAGAATTGATGATAAGGCTATTTACGAAATAATACAAAAATATACAAGAGAAGCTGGAGTTAGATCGCTTGAACGCGAAATAGCAAAATTAATTAGAAAAGTTATTACTGAAATTGAAATGAATAAGAGAAAGTCTATTAAAATTGATAAAAAAAACTTGGCTGACTTTTTGGGTGTGCCTAGGTTTATAAGATTAGAGATAGAAAAAAGTAATCTTGTAGGGGTCAGTACAGGTTTGGCTTGGACTGAAGTTGGAGGAGAATTGCTGTCAATTGAAGCAGTAAAGGTGCCTGGCAAAGGTAAGGTTTCTGCTACAGGTAAACTTGGTGAAGTTATGAAAGAATCTATTCAAGCTGCCGAGTTTTTTATAAAATCAAGGGCCAATGAATTAGGTATTTTAAATGGTTTGTTAGAAAAGCATGATGTTCATGTCCATGTTCCTGAAGGGGCAACTCCTAAAGATGGTCCTTCGGCTGGCGTTGCAATGATCACAAGTATAGTGTCTGCGCTAACCGGAATTCCAGTTAAAAAAGATATAGGTATGACTGGAGAAATTACTTTAAGGGGACGAATTTTACCAATTGGTGGATTAAAAGAAAAGTTATTGGCTGCTAAAAGAGGTGGACTAAAAAAAGTTTTGATACCGGTAGATAACAAAAAAGATTTAGAGGAAATTCCTGATAATATAAAAAATAAAGTTGAAATTATTACTGTTAATTTTGTTGAAGATGTAATTAGTAATGCCTTGGTTAGAAAACCTAAACGTTTAAATGAAGTTAAAGGTTCGGTTTCTAATGAAGTTAAAACTGATTCAGTTTCTGACATTACGATAGCACATTAAATTACAAAATTTATTTATTTATTTGATTGTCAATAAATAATCATTTAATGTTAAATTTTTAATGACTAAAACACAGGGAGGTTTGCATGAATAAAAATGAACTAGTCGCAAGTGTTGCCGCCGCATCGGGATTATCAAAGTCAGATGCAGGTAAAGCTGTTGACGGCGTTATAGGAGCTATTACTGGGGCACTGAAATCAGGCGGAGATGTAAGAATTGTAGGCTTTGGGACTTTTTCAGTTGCAAACAGAAAAGCTACTACTGGACGTAATCCAAGAACTGGTGAACCAATTCAAATTAAGGCATCAAAAATGCCGAAATTTAAACCGGGCACTCCTCTAAAGGAAGCTGTAAACGGTTAAATTACTTAGAGTGGCTTTATAGAGCCACTCTTTTTGCAACACATCTTTGTTTAATTGCTATTTTAGGAAAAAATACTTTTCCTTCAAAAAAAAATTCGATTGTAAAATTGCTAGCAATTAAACTTCTTAACTCATTTTTTTTTAATAAAAAATCTGGGTTACTAGGTTTGCCAAATTTTTCATTGCCGACTGAAAATGTATCATAAATTAAAAAACCATTAACTTTAACCAAATTTAAAATTTCTTTGAATTTTTTCCTGTTTAAATAATTTACAACTAAAACCAAATCAAACTGATTATTAAATGGCCAATTATTATTATCCTCCAGATCAAAACAAATAGTTTTTAAATTTGATATTTTTGGGTAAAAATCTAATTTAAATTTATCATTATCTACAGCAATAACGTCGAATCCATTTTTTGCAAAATAAATACTATGTCTTCCATAACCGCTTGCTAAATCGACCATATTAAAAATACCTTTTTTACTATTTATATTTTTAACTTGATTGACTATCCAAGAAGATGGTTTTATATTCTTCATAAGTTTTACAATTTAATTAAATGTTAATTTAAAAGTTTTTTATTCTTTAAAGTAGGGCGGTTAGCTCAGTTGGTAGAGCATCTCGTTTACACCGAGAGGGTCGGGAGTTCGAGTCTCTCACCGCCCACCATTTTATCCTACAAACGCTTTTTCTAAAACAAAATCACCAGGTTTATTTGTAGCGCCCTCCTCAAAATTTAAATCCAATAATATATTTTTTAAGTCATTATTAAATTCATTTGATCCACAAATCATAGCTCTATCATTTTTAGAGTCTATTTTTTTTATGCTTAAATCTTGATAAAATGAATTATTCATAATTCTATCAGTAATTCTTCCGATGTAAGCAGTGTCTTCTCTTGTTGTCGTTTGATAATAGGTAAGTTTATCTTGAGTAAATTCTTTAATTAATTCGTTAGTATTACATTCTTCAATAATTTGAGAACTGTAAGCTAGTTCAATTTTATTTCTACAAGTATGTGTCAAAATAATTTTGTCAAACTTTTCATATAATTCAGGATCTCTTATTAATGAAGCAAATGGGGCAAAACCTGTACCAGTTGAAAAAAGAAAAAGTCTTTCACCAGCTTTGATAGAATCTAATATCAGAGTTCCTGTAGATTTTGTCATCAAAATTATTCCGTCATTTTCTTTTATATTTTTTAATTTTGATGTTAAGGGACCATTTTTAACAATAATTGAATAAAATTCTAATTCTTCCGACCAATTGGGGGAGCAAATAGAATAAGCTCTTAGAATTGGTTTTTTGTTATCATCATATAATCCGATCATTAAAAACTCTCCAGATTTAAATTTAAAATTTGAAGGTCTTTTTACCTTAAAAGAAAATAAGTTCTCTGCCCATTTGGTTACAGATAAAACTTTATAGAGATTTTTATTCATTTGTTTCATCTTTTTGTTTTAACAAATTTTTGGTTATTTTAGTTAATGAACTTGAAAAATTATTGTGTTTAAGATGATAATTTAATTTTTTTTTAACATATTTGCTTTTTACTTGTTTAGAAACTTCAAAAAAGGATCTTGTATCTTGAGATACATTTATATTTCTATAATTTATTTTTTTAGGATTGGGAAGATTAAATTTATTACAAATTTCTTTTACAACGTCATATGTAATAACGAAATCTTCATCAACAGCATTAATAACTTTTGGAGGATTGTTAAGAAGTAAAATTTTAAAAATTATACCAACTAAATCTTCTATGTGTATCCTATTTGTGAAGTGCCCCTTTTTAAAAATTATTTTCTGATTGCCTTCTAAAAATCTTCTCATCACATTATTTTCAAAACTGTAAATGCCTCCTGGCCTTATAATTATTGGGTTAGTGATATCTTGCCATTTTTTTTCTATTTCAGATCTAATTTTTCCTCTTCCTAATGAGTTTAATTTCCTAGTACCCTCATCAACTAAACCACCTGGATAAACCGATGTGGAAGAGATATAAATTATTTTTGCAAATGTGTTAATTAATTTCGCATCTACAGACTTTAAAACATAATCTTTTCCATCCTCATCTGGAGGTACGGTAGAAATTGCATTATAATATTTTAAATCCATTTTAATATCATTTAACTGCTTGTAAGAAATTAATTTGAAGAATTTATCTTTCCTTTTTTTTCTTGAAACAATTGTTAAATCATAATTATTCTCTATAGAAAGTTTAGCAATTGCTCTAGTTAAATATCCATAACCAAAAATCAGCAATTTAAAATTCTTAATTGACAAAACATTAACCTATATATTATTAATTCAATTAACTGTATAGGTGCTTAGAAGATTTCTTCAAGCTTAAAATGGGAATTTGGAATTATTAGAATAATAAAAGCCAAAGCTGTACCCGCAACTGTAAGTGAATAGTTATATCTTTTTGCCACTGAGCAATCGGGAAGGTTTGATATAATGTTGACGCACTAGCCAGGAGACCTGCCATATAGTGTCGCTTTTGTTAACTGTCGGGTAAACGGAAAACACGAGAACATCGTCTAGCGACAAATATCTAATTTAAAAGATTTGATTTGTTACTGGAGGTGATATGAAAATTAAATTAATACTAAGCCTAAAGTTTTTACTAATTTTTCTTAATATAGACTGTTTTGCTGATGAAAATTTGCTCAGGGTTGTGATCACTCCTACTAGATTTGAAGAAAAAATTGAAAACACTAATTCATTTGTAGAGATTATATCAGAAAATCAAATAGAAAAATCATCTGCGACCAACCTTATAGATTTATTAAACTTTAAAAGCAGTATTGGCATTGCAAGTACTGGAGGTCCTGGTTCTGTAGCATCATATTTTGTTAGAGGATTTCCTAAAAAACACTTAAAAATATTAGTTGATGGTATGATTATAGCTGATCCTACAGGAACTCAAACTGAAACTTATTTACAAGACATTCCTCTTGGAGATATAAAAAAGATCGAAATTTTAAAATCACCTCAAGGACCAAATCATGGAGGAGAGGCAGCTGGAGGAGTAATTTCAATTGTTACTAAAGATGCCAATTACAACAAAAAATCATTTCAAAACAAAACTGAAATTGGTTCATATAATAGTTTTTATACTGGAAATTATTATTCATTTGGAAAAGAAGATTATAAAGTCAGTGCTAATGTAAATTTATACCACACAGATGGATTTTCATCAGGTGACAAAAATAATAATACTGAAAAAGATGCCTATAATTATGGTAATGCAACAATAAAAGCTCAAAAAAAGTTTTCTAATAACAATGTTACTTTTGTTTTTAGAGATTCTTCATCTAAATATGAATATGACAAATTTGATCAAACCGACAACCATGACTTTACCAAAACAAATATACAAAGTGGATTAGTAAAGTTTGAATTTAAAACTGGAAAAAATATAAATCAAAAGATTATATATAATCCTAACCGTGTTAATAGAATTACTTCTGGAAGTTATAATTCAGAACAAAGCTCTTCACAACACAAGTTTGAGTATCTGATAAGGAAAAAAAATCTAAATAATAATTTTTTTGATGTTGGTTTAGAGCATAAAAATTTAAAATACAAAACAGGAACTAATAGAGTGATGCGTCAATCTAATGCTGCTATTGTAGCTGGAAGATTTAATCTTACCAGTAAGACTAACATTGATTTATCTGTTCGCAGAGATAATGATCAATTTTATGATTCTCATGACACTTATAGACTTCAAGCAGGTTATAAAGTGAATAGTAGACTTAAATTAAAATTCTCAAATGGTACAGGTTATAGGCCGCCTTCTTTATATGAAAGAAATAATCTAGCATCAGGTATTAATCTATTAAAACCTGAAAAAACTAATAATGCTGAAATTGGTATTGAATTCGATGATTTTAAAAATTCTTTAAAATTATCTTCTTCATATTTTGATGGGCAAATAAAGGATAAAATAGATTATAGTGGAGGAGGTTATAGACAAGTTAGTGAAAAAACAAATATTAAAGGGTATGAAATTATAGGAAAGAAAATTTTTTCTAAATCACTTAATGCTTCAATGTCATATACCTATACGGATAGTCAAACAGATACAAATCTTAGAAGTAAATTAGTTCCTATGCACAAATTGTCTTCAAATTTAGAATACAACTTTAATGATTTCTTAAATGCAAATTTATCTTTGGTTTATCAAGAAAAAAGTTATGATACAAGTAGGGTAGAACTTCCATCATTTACTTTATTAAACTCTAGATTCAATTACAAAGTTAAAGATGATTTGAAATTAAATCTAAAATTAGTTAATATGCTAGATCAAGACTATCAAGTAAATAGAAATTATAAGACATCTGATTTTGCAATTTATACAGGAGTTGAATCACAATTTTAAGGTTTTCTTATGATAAAAAATATTAATGAAAAAATTTTTCTTTTTCTATCATTTTGCGTTGTAATAGCATTTTTTAGATATATTCCGCATCCACCTAATTTTACTCCAGTTATAGCGCTATCTATGTATGGCACTATTTTTTTCGGTATAAGCGCATTACCTTATATAATTTTAGCATTTGCCGTATCTGATTTATTTTTAGGTTTTCATAGTTTATTAATTTGGACTTGGGGTAGTTTGTTATTAATTGGACTAATAAGCAAATATTTTAAATCAGTTATTTCGAGAATTTTAGGATGTTTTATAAGTGCTTCCATTTTTTATTGTGTTACAAATTTTGGAGTTTGGTTATTTTCAAGTTTTTATCCAAAAAATTTTCAAGGACTTTTAGAATGTTACACTTTGGCAATTCCATTTTTTGCTAACACACTGCTGGGAACCTTGGTTTTATGCTTGGTTCTTGAAACAGTTCTTTTAATTAAGAAAAATAATTTACTAAAACAAATTATAAAATAATTTCTTTACTTGACCTTATTTCATTGAATATATAATTTGAATTAAACGGGGGTGTAGCTCAGTTTGGTTAGAGCGCCGGCCTGTCACGCCGGAGGCCGCGAGTTCGAGTCTCGTCACTCCCGCCATTTTTTCTTGAAAGAAGAAAATGG
>CACAMV010000003.1 GCA_902533695.1 uncultured SAR116 cluster alpha proteobacterium | reverse complement strand
ATCTGATCAAAGTTTAATACAAGTAAACTTAGGTAAATAATTTCTTCATTTTTTTTAAAAGAAAGCCCATTAAAACCTTTAGGAAAATGTTTTTCAATAAAAGAGGTAGAAATATTACCATTCTTAAAATCTCTATTACACAAAACTGATGACAAAAAAGATATATTATTTTTTACCCCCTGTATCATAAATTGATCTAAAGCAAATAACATTAGTCTTATTGCTTCATCTCTTGTCTTTGCCCATGTAGACAATTTTGCTATCATTGGATCATAATAAATTGTAATTTCATCACCCTCTTTTACTCCAGTATCGTTCCTGATAATTTGATTTTTATGGTTTTGTTCTTTAGGTGGCAAGTACCTTTTCAACCTTCCTATAGAAGGAAGAAAGTCTTTATAAGGATCTTCAGCATATATTCTACTTTCGAAAGACCACCCATTTAATTTAATATTCTTTTGAGTTAACCTTAATTTTTCTCCGTATGCTATTTTTATCATTTCTTCAACTATATCGACATTTGTGATTAACTCGGAAACAGGATGTTCAACTTGAAGTCTGGTGTTCATCTCCAAGAAGTAAAATTTTTTATTACTATCAACAATAAACTCTACTGTGCCTGCACTACGATAATTAACCTTAGAAGCTAGTTTTATTGCTTGATTTGACATTTCTGTTCTTAGCTTTTCATCTAGAAAAAATGATGGAGCTTCTTCAATGACTTTTTGATTTCTTCGTTGTATCGAACATTCTCGTTCACCAAGAGAAATTATGTTACCATAATTATCTGCTAATATTTGAATTTCAATATGTCTTGGGTTTTGAACATATTTTTCTAAAAAAACCCTTCCGTCACCAAAACTTTTTTGAGCTTCACTAGACGCCCTTTTAAAACTATCCTCAATCTCTTTCTCATTGTTAGCTATGCGCATTCCTTTTCCTCCACCTCCAGCGCTAGCCTTTATCATAACAGGAAAACCAATATCATTTGAGATCTTTATTGCCTGATTTAAATTATTAATCTCACCAATAAAACCAGGCACAACATTTACCTTTGCCTCTCTAGCTATCTCCTTTGATTTAATTTTATCACCCATGTCAGAAATTGCTTTTGACGTAGGGCCAATGAAAACTATATCATTAGATTTTAATAAATCTGAAAAACTTGAATTTTCAGACAAAAATCCATATCCGGGATGGACTGCATCTACTTTAGCTTCTTTACATACTTTTAAAATTTTTTCTTGGTTTAAATAGCTGTCATTTACATCAGATTTCCCAATGTAATAACTTTCATCAGAAATTGAAACATGTTCGGCATTTCGATCTGAATCAGAAAAAATACTAACACTTTTAATATTCATTTTCTTAGTAGTCTTAATTATTCTACAAGCAATTTCACCTCTATTAGCTATTAAAATTTTTTTAAACATAATTTTTTACCAAGGGTTAAAGAGGTATGTTTCCAAATTTCTTCTTAGGATTTTTTTGATTTTTAGTTTTTAACTTTGAAAAGGCCTGAATAACCCTAAACCTTGTGTTATTTGGGATAATAATATCATCTATAAACCCTCTTTCCGCTGCAATAAAAGGATTAGCAAATCTATCTTCATATTCTTTAGTCTTAGTTTCTATTAACTCTTTGTCATTTAAATCACTTCTATTGAGAATTTCTACAGCTCCTTTAGCGCCCATGACAGCAATTTCAGCTGTAGGCCATGCATAATTTGCATCACCACGCAAATGCTTTGAGCTCATAACATCATATGCACCACCATATGCTTTTCTTGTAATTAATGTTACTTTAGGTGTTGTTGCTTCTGCATATGCAAACAATAACTTGGCCCCATGTTTTATTATCCCTCCATATTCTTGGGTCGTTCCAGGCATAAAACCAGGAACATCAACCAATGTGAATATAGGAATATTAAATGCATCGCAAAATCGAACAAACCTTGCTGCTTTCCTGCTACTATCTATATCTAGACAACCTGCCAAGACTAAGGGCTGATTAGCAACCACGCCTACTGTAAGTCCATCTAGTCTTATAAAACCGATTACAATATTTTTTGCATATTCTTTTTGTAATTCAAAAAAATCATTTTCATCAGCTATAGTTTCAATTAGCTCTTTTATATCATAAGGGGTATTTGGATTTTGTGGTATTAATGTATCTAATGATGGAGAAATTCTTTTAATGCTATCGTCAGTTTTTCTTGGATCTAATTTTTCGTTATTGTTTGAAGGCAAAAATGTAAAAAAACGTCTTACTTCTTTTAAACCTTCTAAATCATTTACGAATGATCCATCCGCTACAGATGATTTCGTAGTGTGAGTATCTGCTCCACCTAATTCTTCAAAAGTTACTTCTTCGGATGTCACTGTTTTTACTACATCAGGACCAGTTACAAACATGTAACTTGTGCCTTTAATCATAAAAGTAAAATCTGTCATAGCTGGTGAATAAACTGCACCACCTGCACATGGACCCATCACAAGAGAGATTTGAGGGATTACGCCTGAGGCAAGGGCATTTTGCAAAAAAACGTCAGCGTATCCACCTAAGGATTCAACACCTTCTTGAATACGAGCGCCTCCACTATCATTCATTCCGATTAAAGGGGCTTGATTTTGAATAGCTAGCTTCATAATTTTGACTATTTTACTAGCATGAGCTGAAGACAAAGAACCACCAAACACAGTAAAATCCTGGGCGTAAACATAAACAAGACGACCAAAAATTTTTCCTGAACCAGTGACCACCCCATCTCCAGGAATGGTTTTCCCATCCATCCCAAACTCTCTGATTTTATGGATAACAAACATGTCTGTTTCTTCAAATGTACCCTCATCTAAAAGCAAAGAAATTCTCTCTCTAGCAGTCAATTTCCCAGCATTATGCTGTTTTTTTACTCTTTCAACTCCTCCACCAGATCTGGCAAGCTCTCTTCTAGCCTGAAGCTCTTCAATAATTTGTTTATTAGTTTTCCTAATTGTTTTATCCTTCAAATAATAAATGTGTTTAAAACTATATTGACAATTATAGATAAAATTAAAATTTTAACAAAATTAATTATATTATTTTAATATAAAGTGAGGTTTTTAATGAAAAACAATAAAAATAAAATTGATAAAGTAAATCATATTGCAATTGCAGTAAATGATATTAAAACTGCTGGAAAAGTTTGGTCAAAAACTCTTGGTTGTAATGTAAGTAAAATCAAGGAACTTCCTGAGCATGGTGTTAAAGTAATTTTTGTAAAATTTTTAAACCTTAAAATAGAATTCATTGAACCTTTGGGAAGAAATAGTCCAATAAAAAAATATTTGTCTAAAAATCCAAATGGAGGGATTCATCACATTTGCTTTGAAGTCAAGGATATTAATAAAGCTAAAGAACAAGTCTTGCAAAATGGCGTTAAAATTCTGAATGATGGATTAATAAAAAATGGTGCTCATGATAAGCCAGTAATTTTTCTCAATCCGTCAGACTTTACTGGTACGTTAGTAGAATTGGAAGAAACTTAATTATTTAATTTAAAGATAACTTTAGATTTACAGAATTTACATATTAAATTTTTATTTTTTCTATAAGATTTTTGTTCCCAACATCCTCTAGAGCATGATTTGATCCATTTTGGTTGGGAAAAATGAAAATTATGATACACTTGACCACTACAACCAATTTCTAAAGCTTTGTTTTTCCAAATTTTATTATGAGCATTTTTTGGCCCCACTAAAGCATGTGCAATTTCATGTAATAAAGTGTCCATAATATCTTCTTCAGAAGCTTTTCTTAAGAAATGTATAGAAAATGAAAGTTTTTTTTCATTATAAAAACAAGCACCAGCCCTTCTTTGAGAATGATCAAAACTAATTGCCCAGTCATTCAAATTATATTGATTTAATTGTTTTTTAGCAAACTTTATAAAAAATTTAAATTCTTTAAAATATCTTAGAATTGCTTTATTTTCATTCGATTTAACGAGCTTGTTATTAATTCTTGGATTTTTGAAAAAAGAAAATAACATTATAATATGACTTTATTCATTTTTTAAGTTGATTTGATCTATGTTACGAATTAAAAATTTATCCTTCAGTTTTAGTGCTATAAATAAAAAAAACCTAATTAATAATCTAACATTTAGTATTAAAAAGGGAGAAATTAAAATTATTTGTGGTAAAAGTGGGTTAGGGAAAACCACACTTTTAAACATTCTTTCAGGAATAAAAGTTCCTAGCTTAATTTGGAAAGGTAAAGTTTTTTTAAACTCTTTAGATATAACTGACTTTCCTATTGAAAAAAGAAAAATTGGATTACTTATGCAGGATAGGGTTTTGTTCCCACATTTTCGAGTTATAGAAAATCTTTTGTTTGCTATCCCAAAAAATGTTTCAAGAAAAGAGGTACTTATTGAAAATTATCTAGATAAAATTAAAATGTCAGGTTTAGAAAATTATTTTCCTTCTGAACTTTCAATAGGACAAATTACAAGGATTGCCTGTTTAAGAACTTTTTTGTCTTTTCCAAATGCAATCTTATTAGATGAGCCATTTGCTTCATTAGATGCAAAATCAAAAAAACTTTTGAAACAATTTGTAATTGATGAAATAAAGATTAGAAAAATACCTTGTATAATTGTTTCACATGATAAAAAAGATTATAATATTGGAGACGAATTTCCTATAAATATTGAGGATTTTAAAAAATAAATTCTGGAAAATTCTTGTTTTGTTTTTTTCAATTGATATATATTAATTGTTTAGTAATTAGGGTAAAGACATGAATTCATATAGTTCGTTAATCAAAACAGAATCTAACAAAAAATTTTTAAATCAAGAAGTAAATAGAAAAGATGCTGAAGAAGCAATCAAAACTCTCATTGGATGGATTGGTGATGACCCTAACAGGGAAGGTTTGAGAGAAACTCCAAA
The DNA here is from genome assembly GCA_902533695.1 of uncultured SAR116 cluster alpha proteobacterium. Taxonomy (GTDB): domain Bacteria; phylum Pseudomonadota; class Alphaproteobacteria; order Puniceispirillales; family Marisalimonadaceae; genus AG-426-I14. The sequence goes on along the minus strand of CACAMV010000003.1, from coordinate 53,793 downwards.
AAGAGTTGTGAAATCATTTCTTGAAAAATTTTCAGGTTATTTAGATAACCCAGAAGAAATTTTATCAAAAACTTTCAAAGAAACTGAGGGATATACAGATATGGTTATTTTGAAAAAAATAGATTTCACAAGTTACTGTGAACATCACATGCTACCTTTTATAGGTCATGCTAGCATAGCTTATTTCCCTAACAAAAAAATAGTCGGCATTTCTAAACTTGCCAGAATACTTGATGCTTTTTCAAAAAGACTTCAAACACAAGAAATACTTACCGCTCAAATAATGAATGCTATAGAAAAATATTTACAACCTTTGGGAAGCGCTATATTTATTGAGGCGGAACATTATTGTATGAAATTGAGAGGTGTACAAAAAAAAGATAGTAAAATGATTACAAGTCAATTTAGAGGTTGCTTTCTAGAAAATAATTTAATGCAAGAACGATTTTTTAATATGTTAAAATAAAATAATAAATTAAATTGTTATGATTGAAATGTAATTTTTATATAGTCCCAATAATGAAATTTCAGCCCGTAATAAATATCATTGGACTTTTGCTATCAATCTTAGCTGTGTTTATGTTGATTCCAGCTTTAATTGATTATTTATTAAATAGTAGAGATTGGCCAGCCTTTCTTGCCTCTTCATTTATCACATTATTTGTTGGAGCAGGTTTATATTTGTCTTCAAGAGGAAGTAAATCAGAGCACCTTGAACTAAGACAAGCTTTTCTTTTAACTAACAGCGCATGGATTTCAATTGCTTTATTTGGTTCATTACCATTTTTATTTTCAGAATTAAAAATGGGATTGGTTGATGCAATTTTTGAGTCCACATCTGGAATCACTACCACTGGTTCAACAGTCATTTTAAATTTAGAACAAACATCATATGGAATTTTACTTTGGAGAGCGTTACTTCAATGGTTGGGAGGAATAGGCATAATTGTCATGGCAATAGCTATTTTACCAATGTTGTCAATTGGAGGCATGCAACTTTTTAAAACTGAAGCTTACGAAACACCAGAAAAAGTTATTCCTAGGGCTGCAATTTTTGCAAGTGGAATTAGTATAGTATATGCAACTCTAACATTTTTTTGGGCATTAATGCTATGGTTGGTCGGCATGCCAATATTTGATTCAATAGCACATGCAATGACTACATTAGCAACGGGAGGTTTCTCAACAAAATCAAACTCTCTGGCATACTTTGACTCTGCTTACATTGAATTTATAATAGTTTTAGGAATGATAGTTGGATCTTTGCCATTTGTCCATTATTTATCTATAACAAAAAATGGGTGGAAGAATCTTATTAGAGATGATCAGGTTAAGTGGTTTTTAATCATTTTGTTAATTTTAGTTTTTCTTGTAGCCTTAAACTTAAATTTAAATGGTACAGAATTATTAAAATCCCTTCAAATGTCGTTATTCAATGTTGTTTCTATAATAACCGGGACAGGTTATGGAACTTCTGACTTTAGCCAATGGGGAGGGTTTGTAACAACTTTATTACTAATGTTAATGTTTATGGGTGGTTGCGCTGGTTCCACAACTTGTGGGTTAAGAATGGCAAGAATTCAAGTTTTGATAGCAAATGCTAAGACACAAATTTACAAATTGTTAACTCCTCACGCAGTAGTTGTGCCTTATTATAATCAAAAACCAATCCCCGATAGTGTTGCCGAATCAGTAATGGGATTTTTCTTTTTATACATTTTATCTTTTATAATTCTATCATGTTTATTGGGAAGTTTAGGTCTTGATTTCATCACTGCTATATCTGGGGCTGCCTCAGCAATTGGTAATGTTGGACCAGGTTTAGGAGATGTCATTGGACCTAATGGATCTTTCCATTCAATACCAGATTTAGGAAAAATGTTTTTATGTTTTGGAATGATATTGGGTAGACTTGAAATTTTTGCAATATTAGTTATGTTTTCTCCATCTTTTTGGAAAAAATAATTTTATGAAAAACAATATTTTATTATTGATTTTTGTACATGTAATCTATTTTCAGCCTCTTCAAAAACTACTGACTTAGAACCTTCTAAAACTTCAGGAGTAACTTCAAAATTTCGATGTGCAGGCAAGCAATGCATAAATATTGCCTTTTTTGAAGCTAAGGAGATCAATTTTTCATTAACCTGAAACGGTTTAAATTTTTCAATAGATTTATTTATATTTTCTCCCATTGAAACCCAAGTATCCGTCAGAATACAATCTGAATTTTCGGCAGCTAAACATACATCATCAGTAAATGTTACATCTCCTTGTTTCTCTTTGATCCATCTAAGAGTTTCATCACCTGGGGAGACATTTTTAGGACAAGCGACGAACAATCTAAAATCGTATAAAACTGAAGCTTCTATCCAACTTTGAGTTACATTATTACAATCTCCAAACCAAGATATTTTTTTGTCAATTAAAGATCCATGAGCTTCTTTTAAAGTAAGTAAATCTGCTGCAACTTGGCAAGGATGGCTAAAGTCTGTTAGTGCATTAATCACAGGTACATTAACTATTGATGCAAATTCTTTTAAAATTAAATGGTCAAAAGATCTGATTATAATCATATCTACATATCGTTCGAGAACTTTTGCAGTGTCAAATATACTTTCTCTTTTACCAAATTTAAAGTCCAAAGAATTTAAATTAGTTACAGTTCCCCCTAACTGACTAATTCCTACCTCAAAGGAAACTCGTGTTCTTAGAGAAGGTTTTTCAAAAATCATTAAAATATTTTTTTTTTCTAAAAAATTTGACGACCCTTTTAATTTCCATTCCTGAGCAACTGAAATTATTTGGTCCAATTGATCTTTAGCTAGATCCTTAATGTCTAAAAAATTTGGCATTTTTAAACTATTATTTTTTTGCCAAGATCTTCAAATACACTTATTGCAAAGTCAATCTCTTTAATAGAAGTATTTAAAGGGGGAAGAATCCTAATTGTGTTTTCAGCAGCTCCAACAAGAAGCAAACCTTTTTCTCGAGCAAGAGTTGAAAATTCTCCAACATTTATTTTTTCTGATAACTCTATTCCTTTCAGCATTCCTTTCCCCTTGGATTTTAAAAATAATCTTGAATCATTTCTTTCTATAAGTTTCTTTATTTTGTCATTTAAATAAGTAATTTTATTTTGCAACTCAGTTAAAAAACCTTTTTCCATAAGCAAATCTAACACTACCTCAGCAGATCTCATTGCAAGCGGATTACCACCAAATGTACTACCATGAGTTCCAGGAGACATTGCTTCTCCAATGTTTTCCTTGGCTAAAACCGCACCAACAGGAAAACCACCTCCAAGTCCTTTTGCCAATGCTATAATATCTGGCTCTATTTCCTCTTGCTGATAAGCAAACAAAGTTCCTGATCTTCCTACCCCAATTTGAACTTCGTCTGAGATAATTAAAGATCCATTTGTTTTAGCTAAACTAGCAAGTTTTTTTAAATAGCCTTTTGGAGCGCTTCTTGCGCCCCCTTCTCCTTGGACAGGCTCTACTAAAATTGCTGCTACTTTTTCGTTTATTTTACTTTCTATACTTGTAATATCACCCCATTGAACATGGGTGAACCCCGGAACTTTTGGTCCAAACCCCTCTCTAAACAGTGGCCTATCGTTAGCTGCCAACATTGCCAATGTCCTACCATGGAAAGCCCCAGTAGCACAAATAATTTCTGTTCTATCTTTATCATCTCTAGACCAATGATATCTTCTTGCAACTTTAACCGCACCTTCAGTAGCTTCTGCACCAGAATTGCAGAAAAAAACTTGGTCTGCACATGAAAATTTAACTAATTTTTTGGCAACCCTTTCTTGTTCTGGAATTCTATAAAGATTTGAAACATGCCAAAGCTTTGATGACTGATCTGTTATAGCCTCTACTAATCTTGGATGAGAATGACCAAATGAATTTACAGCAATACCTGTTGCGTAATCTAAATACTTTTTGCCATCTTCAGAGTATAGATAGCTGCCCTCACCATGAGTAAAAGCTATATCAATTCTTCCATATGTCTTCATTACCGAAGGATGCAATGTCATTTTAACACTCTCTATAAAATATGTTATAATACCTAATTGTTTTTAACGTGGAAATAAAATTATATAAAATGCTTTGATAATTTCAATCCTTGAGACTGATAATTGTTTTTTCCTTCTTTTTCTCCATACAATGCTGATGGCTTTTTTGCCATAGGCTCATAAACCAATCTACAAATTGTTTGGCCATCTTCAATAAGAAAAGGAACATCATGGGATCTGATTTCTAAAACCGCTTTTGTTTTCCCTGCATCTAAAAGGGATAAACCAAATCCTGGGTCAAAAAACCCTGCATAATGTGCTCTAAACTCACCTACTTTCGTATCATATGGTCTCATTTCTGCCGCTAACTCTGATGGAACAGATATAAATTCTCTGCTCGCAAGTATGTAAAAAGCATCCGGGCTTAAAACCAAAGATCTATTTAATTTATCTTTACTAATTATTAGATCTTTGATTGTAATTTTTTCCCAAAAAAAATCTATCTCATAATTCTCTACAATATCACAATCAATTAACATGGTATGTTTTTTTGCTTTGTAACCAACTAAGCCATCATCACCTTTCAAATCAACTGAAATTGGTATTCCATTTTTTATTTGATCAGATAGCATCGTCGAATGATTATCTCGAACTAAACCATGTTTCATTTGCAACTCAATCATTTTTTTGTCAGAAATTTGAAAACTGCCAATGCTAAAACGCAATTGATTTAATCTTGTTCCAGTTCTAACAACAATTGAAAAAGTTCTTGGAGAAATTTCCAAATAAATAGGCCCGTTATAACCCTTTGGAACAGTTTCAAATTCTTGATTATTATCCACAATAAGCCTTGTAAAAATATCTAACCGACCTGTTGAGCTTTTTGGATTAGCTAAACCAGAGATGTTTTTTGGTAGATTCAGTCCTTCTAATAATTTAACTATATAGACGCAACCACATTCAAGAACCGCCCCCTCAGAAAGGCTAAATTGATGCATAGAAAGTTCTTTCAATTTATCTTCCACACTTTTATCCTTACCTGGCAAAAAGGAAGCTGGTACTCTCCAAGCTTGGAAACCCAATCTTAAATCTAAAGAAGCGGGCTGAATTAAATCTTTATAAATTTTTTCATTACTGAAAATATGATTTCTATCAATCAATTTTTCGATAAACTGTGAAGGTAAAATGCCTTCTTTGGTTTCTTGAAATAAAAGCGTCATGATCTTTAAACTTAAGGTTTTAGTCTATATCCAATTTTTAAGATATACCAAGCACAATATCCTAAAATCATATTTGTTAGCAACAAAATAACGAAGCCTTTGTAAGGAGAAGCATCACTAACACCAAGAAAACCATATCTAAATCCATCAATAATATAAAAAAATGGATTTAAATATGCAATTGGTTTTAAAAAATCAGGTAATCTATCAATAGAATAAAATGTTCCTGACAAGAATGCTAAAGGTGTCACAATAAAGTTAGAGACAATTGAGAGTTGATCAAATTTTTGAGCCCAAATCCCAGCAATCATTCCTATAGATGACAAAGCAAAACCTCCCAATACCAAAAATATTATTAACCATATTAAATGCGTTGGAATTGAAATCACACCAAGGAAAAAAAGTAACAAATAAGAAAAAATAAAAACCAAAAACCCCCTAGTTATTCCAGCTAAATTAAAGGCTAAGAAAATTTCAAATGGTCCAAGTGGTGCCATTAACAAATCAACAATTGAACCTGTAACCTTCGCAGTCATAAATGCGGACGAAACATTTGCAAATGCATTTTGAATAACACTCATAATCAAAAGGCCTGGGACTAAAAAAGTTATATAAGAGATACCTTCTAGTCCAGCCCCCCTATCAATAGCCATTGAAAAAACTAATACAAATAATAACGTTGTAACCATTGGCGCAGTAATAGTTTGAAGAAAAACACTAGTAAATCTTTTAACCTCTTTAAAATATAAGGTGTAAAAACCAAGCCAATTTACAACTTTAATTTCTCTTCTAATTCCTAAATTTTTTGATTTTAGTTTCATATTAACGTTGAATTGATTATTATTATTTAAGTTTTAAAAACATTATTAGCATAATAATTAAATTAAAATGAATAAAAATTCAGAGATACAACAAAAACTAGAAAATATAAGTTTAAAATATATTTCTCAATTTGAGACTTCAGAATTTCAATTTAGAGTTTTCCTAAAAAGGAGAATGTTAAAATTAGATCTTAAGCTTGAAATAGATGCCTATGACTATTTCATTGACAAAATTGTAATCAAGATGAAGGAGAAAAATTATATTAATGACAAAAGGTTTTCAGAAATAAAGATTCAGCAAATATTTAGAAATGGTGGATCAAAAAAAATGATATTTTTAAAACTTAAAGAGAAAGGAATTAGCAAATCAATAATTAAAAATTCTGTAGATAAATTTTTTGACACCGACACAAGAGAATTAGCTTCTGCGCTAATCTATATTAAGAAAAGGAAAATTGGCATTTATCATTATGAAAAATTTGATTCAAAAATTCCAGAAAATTTGCTAAAAAAATGGCAAGGATCTCTAGCCAGAAAAGGTTTCCCATATGACATCGTTAAAAAAGTTTTAGAGATAAATAATCATGTTGAAGCAGAAGATATTATTAATGGAATGAAAATTTAAATTATTATATAATATCAATTACACCTAATTTATAAAATAATGGATTTAAAATGACACAAAAGTTCAAGCCCTCAGAATCTATCATTAGAAAAGCTCACATAGATTCTAAAAAATACGACAAGTTATATGATGAATCAATAAATAATCCTGATGATTTCTGGTTCAAAAATGGTAAACGTATTGATTGGATTAAACCATACTCAAAAGTTAAAAATTTTTCATATGATATTAAAAATTTGTCTATCAAATGGTTTGAAGATGGAACGCTTAACGCAAGTTATAATTGTGTTGATAGACATGTTTCAGAAAATGGAAATAGAATTGCAATCATTTGGGAAGGAGATAATCCAAATGAGCAAAAAATAATTTCATATAATAACCTACTTAAAGAAGTGTCCAAATTTTCAAACGTTTTAAAAAAACTTGGCGTTAAGAAGGGAGATAGAGTTACAATTTATATGCCAATGATTCCTGAAGCTGCTTATGCAATGTTAGCTTGCACAAGAATTGGAGCAATTCATTCAGTTGTTTTTGGAGGTTTTTCTCCAGAAGCACTTGCAGGTAGAATTAATGATTGTGATTCTTCATTAATAATTACAGCTGACGAAGGAGTTCGTGGTGGCAAAAAAATTCCACTCAAAAATAATGCAGATGAAGCGCTTTTAAAAACTACCTGTTGTAAAAAATGTCTTGTGGTTAAAAGAACTGGAGGACATATAGACTGGAATGAAGAAAGAGATTTTTGGTACCATGAAATAAGTTCTCAGGTATCTTATGAATGTGAACCAGAAGAGATGAGTGCAGAAGACCCAATGTTTATTCTTTATACATCTGGTTCAACTGGTAAACCAAAAGGAGTTTTGCACACTACAGGTGGTTATATGGTTTATGCTTCAATGACTCATGAATATGTTTTTGATTATAAAAAAGATGAAATTTACTGGTGCACTGCTGATGTTGGTTGGGTAACTGGACATTCATATATTGTTTATGGTCCTCTTTCTAATGGTGCAACTACACTTATGTTTGAGGGAGTACCCAATTATCCTTCAGTCAGTAGATTTTGGGAAGTTGTTGATAAACATAAAGTTAATATTTTTTATACAGCACCAACAGCTATAAGAGCTTTAATGGCTGAAGGAAACGACCCAGTAAAGCTAACTAGCAGAAAAAGCTTAAGAATATTAGGTACTGTTGGTGAACCCATTAATCCTGAAGCATGGAATTGGTATAATCAAGTTGTTGGAGAAAACAATTGTCCTATAGTTGATACTTGGTGGCAAACAGAAACTGGTGGAATTTTGATAACACCTTTGCCAGGTGCTACAGAAACAAAACCAGGATCAGCAACAAAGCCTTTTTTTGGAATAAAACCAACATTAGTTGATAACGAAAATAATGAACTTTTTGGCGCAAATGAAGGAAATTTATGTATAGAAATGTCTTGGCCAGGTCAGATGAGAACAGTCTATGGTGATCATGAACGTTTTATAGATACCTATTTTAAAACCTTTCCTGGCAGATATTTTTCAGGGGATGGTTGTAAAAGAGATGAAGACGGATATTACTGGATAACTGGAAGGGTTGATGATGTAATTAATGTATCTGGTCATAGAATGGGAACCGCTGAAGTGGAATCTGCTTTAGTTTCTCATGCTGATGTTGCTGAGGCCGCAGTTGTAGGGTATCCACATGACATTAAGGGACAAGGTATTTATGCTTATGTAACTCTAAATGTTGGAACTCAAGATAGTCAAGATTTGCTAAATGAGTTAAAAACTTGGGTAAGAAAAGAAATAGGTCCTATTGCCACACCAGATTTAATTCAATTTTCACCTCAATTACCAAAAACAAGATCAGGAAAAATTATGAGAAGAATCCTTAGAAAAATTGCGGCTAATGAATACAGAGATCTTGGAGATGTTTCAACTCTTGCAGATCCAACAGTAGTTGACAATTTAATTGACAATAGACAAAATCAATAGAAATTCTTTTGCAAATTTAATAAATTGCTTTTTTTTTCAAAGATATATTCTAGTTTAATAGAAAAATTACAGCTCATTCCTAAAACTATTTTAGCAATTATATTAATGATTGTATCTGGGTTTTGTTTTGTAGTCATGCACTGTACAGTTAAATATCTATCTCAGGAAATACACCCCTTTGAAATAGCATTTTTCCGAAATGTTTTTGTAGCTTTAGTGCTTGCACCTATTATAATAAGTAATGGTCATAAAATTTTTGTTACAAAACAACCCAAAACACATGTTTACAGAATATTATTTAACTCAGTTGCATTAATTTGCTTTTTTTATGGATTAAGTATAACTACATTAGCTGAGGCTACAGCTTTAGGTTTTACTGTTCCCATATTTGCAACAATATTATCTATCTTGTTTTTAAAAGAAAAAATTCGCCTAAGGAGATTTACAGCTTTAATACTAGGATTTATTGGAACTTTAATTGTTTTAAGACCAGATATTTCAATTCAAATTGGATCTTTTTTTATAATATTTTCCGCTATATTATGGTCAATTTGTTTAATATTCATTAAACAGCTTACTAAAACAGATAATGCAATAACAATATCATTATATGCAGGGATAGGTATGGTACCAGCAACTTTATTTGTTGCTATACCTGTTTGGATCAATCCAACTATTGAACAAACTATAATTTTATTTTTTATATCTTTTGCAGGTACATTAGCACAAACTTTGATGAACAGCGCTTTTGAACGAGGGGAAGTGGCAATGTTAATTCCATTTGATTTTTTAAGACTGATTTGGTCAGCTTTGTTAGGATACACTCTGTTTTTCGAGACACCAGAAATCACGTTATGGCTCGGTGGTATATTAATTTTAGGCTCTACTTCGTACATGGCGTGGAGAGAAATGATACAAAAAACTCGTTAACTAAACCATATCTTTTTTGCGAAATGTGGGTAAAACTCTGAAACCATTGGGGCTATTATTTTTCTTAATATATCCAATCTACTTTTGGAAGGTAGAGCAAAATTATTGATTTGATTATTTATATCATATTCAAATCCAGTTTGTTTTTTTATATCATATTGATTAAGGCCTGGAGCTATTTGTTCTAAACAAAATCTCCTATTTCTTTTATTAAAACTAAATAAAGCTTTATTTGTTAACAAATACTTAGGTCCTCCAGGACGATATAAATTTTTATCAGAAATACCAGGTGCAGAAATAAAATCTACCTTTTTCACTAAAGTCCTTGGGGAATGTTCTTCTCTGAACAAGATTACTTTTGGGATTACATAATACATTAAAGCAGAACCAAATGAACCAGAGAATCTTTTATCTAACCTTGGGTATTTTCCAGTCCCAACTAAATTTATATTTGCTTCATGATCTATTTGAACTCCACCAAGAAAGAAGGTGTCTATTCTTCCTTGGGCAGCACAATCAAACAATTCCCTAGCACCGTCTGTAAAATTATTAAAGCGTAATGAGTGCAGAATAGTTACTCTTAATTTTTTTCTTATTTGCTTTTGTTCTTCTTTTGCCAAAAGTGCGGCAGCTCCTGGTATTGGAGAGGCTGCTCCTACGGCAACGTGATTATCATCTGATAATAAATCACATAAAATACTAATCAATATTTCTTCAAATTTTATTTCATATCTTTTCACTGAGCTGCTTGTAAATTCTCAGCATTTAAGAAACCTTTCATATATGAATCAAATGAACTTTGATTTCTTGCCGCTAAGGAATAAGTTTTTAATTCATCAAAATCTGGACTGTATTTTTCTGTTAATCCACAAGGCCAAGCACCATTTGCTGATTCCGCTATACCATCAACATATAAAGCTGGCAATGAAGCAGAAGCATGAACTTCACTTTGAAAAAAATCCTCATCAGTAAACTCTTCAACTGTCACAAAAACCTTCTTTGAAGCATGAGCTAAAGTAGCTAATTCTCTTCTTCTACCAATTTGAATGTTTCCATTTTTATCAGCTTTTGTAGCATGGAAAACTAATACATCTAATTGAACTGCAGGTAGCAAAATGACTTCTTCACCCACCTTTCCAGAGTTCTTCATTGGATTTTCAATAACTTTCCAATCATCTCTATATTTCAATAAATCTGAACCTATTATCCCGCGCAAAGGCATAAATGGAACTGATTTTTCAGTAGCTTGAAGTTGCGCATGCAAAGCTGGACAAGTAGAGTCTCTTACCTTTATTTTTTGATTAATAACTGCGTCTTGAAACCTTGGAGCCTGTCCAAATTCCCCTAAACTAACTGCAGCTGCCTCAATTTCGGCAACACACCCAGAACCAATTAACATATCTCCTTGAATTGTAGTTAAAGGCAAACAATATAGTTTTAAATTTTTAATTTTCTTTTTAATAAGTTCTTTAGTAAAGGACATCGGAACACCAGAATAATCAGCTGGAACACCTAACAATGCACCATCATGAACTTCAGAAACAATTTCGTTAACACTCATTTTTTCAAAAGGCAACATAATTAAATTTTCCTAATATTTACTTTCTACACTTTTTAATTTCATTTTAATAGATAATTCTAGTTTTTCCATTTCTTTGCAACCAAGAAAACATATTTCATCCAATTTCTTCAAATTTTCTTTTGCTTTTTCAACTTGGTTCAACCTGAGAAACATTTCTCCTTGATACTCTAAAGCCCCTTTGTGTTTTGGGTTTAAAGTTAAAGCTTTTTGATAGTGAATTGCTGCTAGATCAAAATTATCTATTTTTCTATAAGAAAACCCTAAATAATTTTGTATATCCGCATCCTTTGAACTTTCTTTTTCCAAATATTTTAAAACCTCTATAGCATCTCTATATTTACCTTTTGCAATTAAATCTTTAGCAACATAATAATCAGTTGATTTCACAATATAACTTGAAGATGAGTCAGAACTTACCCCAAAAGTATTTGAAACATTAATCATTAACATAAAAAAAAAATAGATTAGAAAGCGTATTGATATTTTCATTTTTTATCCTCTTTAAATTCAATTAATGTTGTTTTATATAGTAGTTATAATCAACTTTTTTAAGTACTATACCCATTGCCCTATTATAAATTAACTACCATTTTGCTTTTATTGCCATTTTTACTATTTTCTGGCAAAAATTTATCCGCTGACATTATACCAAATGATAAATTTTCTGCATCAGATGTAGTTGAAATTCAATTAATGTCACTTCAATCCAATTCCAAGGATAATAGAGGGATTTATCAATGTTGGATTTTTGCTCATCCAGAAAATAAAAAGTATACTGGTCCTTTTAAATATTTTTTAAAGATGATTAAGAATAAACCTTATAACAAATTATTAAATTCAAAATTCTTTAAAATTAAAGTTCTTTTTGAAAATAAAAAAAGTGCTAGAATAGAAGTATTACTTGATAACAAAAATAATAGAAGATATAAAATTTTTTGGTCTTTGGGAAGAGCAACATTAAACTCTGACTGTCTAAATTGTTGGATGACTTTGGGTGTTACTCAACCTTATGATATGGGTAAAATATATTAATTATTAAACGGAGAATTAAATGAAAACAGCTAAAATTTATTTGAGTGAAGCAAATTCCGAAGTTGAAAAAATAGATACAAACGCAGCAATAGAGAAACATAGATCTAATAGTGCAACATTTATAGATGTAAGAGATAGTGCTGAAATAGATAAAACTGGTACAATAAAAAATGCATTAAGAATTCCAAGAGGAATGATAGAATTTATTGCAGATGATTCAACTGCTATTTACAACCCTAACCTAAAAAAAGAAGCTGAAATCATTCTTATTTGCGGTGCTGGAGGTCAAGCTGCACTTGCAGGCAAGACAATGAAAGAGATGGGATATCAAAATGTTAAAAATGCTGGGGGTATTAGTGATTGGGACAAAAATAATGGACCTATGGATAAATAATTTTATATGAAACCACTACTACCTAATATAGGTATCTTAATGCCTGGCGACATGGGGCATGGTTGCGGAAAAGCTCTTTTGGATAACGGTTTTAATGTTTTTACATGCCTAAGCAATAGATCAGAGAGAACAAAATTGTTAGCCAAAAAATCAGGAATTTATGACACTGATAATATTACAAATCTGCTAAATGAAGTTGACATTATATTATCTATTTTACCCCCTGAATTTGCCATCTCCCAAGCTAGAATAGTAAACGAGGCTTCTGTAAAAAGTAATATAGACAAAGTTATAACATATGTTGACTGTAATGCTGTTTCTCCTAACACATCAATTAAAATTGGGAATACTTTGTCTCAAAAACATTTTAATTTTGTTGATGGTGGAATAATAGGGTTAAACCCTTTAATTGAAAATGGTCAAACAAGATTATATCTATCTGGTCAAGATGCAGAAAAATTAAAAGTTATGGATGGAAAAGGATTTGTAATAAAAAACATTGGAACTGAAATAGGCAAAGCATCCGCAATGAAAATGGTATATGCAAGTGCTACAAAAGGAACATTTGCTTTACATGCAGCGGTCATCACGGCATCGAGAAAATTAAATTTATTTAATGAATATATTGACGAGCTTAAGTATAGCAAACCAAACATTTTAGAAGCTATGGAAAATATGGTGCCCAAAATACCGCTAGATGCCGACAGATGGGAAGGAGAAATGATAGAAATAGCTAATACCTATGAAGAAATAAACCTTACCCCTAAATTTCATCAAGGAGCAGCAGATATAATGAATTTGGCAAACAAAACACCTATCGCAATCGAAACTAGAGAAAATTTTGATAAATCCAGATCATTATTAGAAGCAGTTGATATGCTTGTTGAGGCAAGTAAAAATAAAACTTAATAAAACAAATTGCCTATTAATTAATTAACATGTAAATTAATTTTAAGGTAAATTTATGTCTTTAATTAATCAGAAAATTTTTAAAACATTTAATGAAAAATTTTTCTATGGTTGGGTTATTGTCGGGATTGGAAGCTTAGGAATTTTTGCTAGCGGGGCTGGACAATCACATACATTTAGTCCTTTTATTCCCGTGATTTCAAAAGATTTACAAATCTCTAGCACTTCAATCACTACTGCCTACATGATAGCAACTTTATTTGCTGCTTTTTTGCTTCCCAAAATGGGTAAATTAGTTGACAAACATGGTCCAAGAATAGTCTTAATTTATACAATAATTTTTCTTGGTATTGGATGCATGATATTTGGGGCAGCAGCCAATTTTCTTATGCTGGCTGTAGCATTTGGTTTTTTAAGATTTTTTGGTCAAGGATCTTTGATGTTAGGATCTGCAAATATCATAACCCAGTGGTTCGATAGAAAACGAGGTTTTGCATTAGGTTTAATGGGATTAGGTTTTGCTATTTCTATGGGCTTACATCCACCCATTTCTGATTTTTTGATCACTAATTATGGATGGAGACAAGCCTGGGTGATTATTGGTTTATCTACATGGATCATCATGCTCCCACCATTGATTTTTTTAGCAATAAACAAACCCGAAGATGTCAATATACATCCTGATGGTATAGCTAAAAATAAAAATAAAGTAAATAACAAAATTTTTGGCTTATCACTTAATGAAGCTTTAAAAGAAAAGAGTTTTTATATCCTATCATTTTCATTTTTTTCAATATCAACTCTTGTTACAGCTTTACATTTCTTCCAAGTTACAATTCTAAATCAATATTTTGGTATGCCTAGCAGTACTGCAACAGCTTTATTTATACCAACTATGATTGCAATGATTATATTTATTCCTATTGCAGGGAAAATGTTAGACAAATTTCAAACACACAACATAATCGGTTTATCTCTGTTGGTTACCACAGCATCTTTAATGTCTATTACTTTCGCAACAAACACTAATTATGCTCTAATTTATTCAATAATTTTTGGAATAAACAATGCTTTTAATTTGTCTTTATTTGGATATATTTGGCCTAAGTATTTTGGTCGACTTCATGTAGGCAGTATTCAGGGAACAGGTCAAATGGTATTAGTAGTAGGTGCATCTATTGGAGCAATGCCATTTGCAGCTGCTATGGATCTAGGTTATGATTTATTAGTTACTATTAGATTATCTGCATTATATCCTTTTTTATCAGCATTTTTATGTTTCTTTTTTTTAAGACAATCTGAGAAACTCACAGAGATGCAGAAATAAAAAATTGAAAATATTTAATTTTTTTAAAGATTCTTCTAATAATTATAAAGCTATTTTAGCTATGATAGTTGCAGTATTAAGCGTGACTTTAATGAGTGTTCAGGCAAAATTAATTGGTCCTGAATACCATCCTATCCAAATCGCCTTTGCAAGAGGTATTGTGGTTTTAATTTTATTATCTCCTTTAATTTATAAATTAGGTGGTATTAATTTTTTAAAAACAAAAACGCCTTTTCTTCACCTGTTTCGTTCATTATCAGGATTAGTTGGTAATTTATTATTTTTTTACTCCCTTCACAGAATACCAGTAGCAGATGTCACTGTTATATCTATGTCTGTTCCAATATTTAGCTCTATACTTGCTATAATTTTTCTAAAAGAAATTATTGGTTGGAGAAGATGGACTGCTATTATTTTTGGGTTTTTGGGAGTCATAATTGCAGTTGATCCATCTACAGATATAAAAATGGCTTCTATCATTGCCGTCATAGCAACATTTATGTGGTCTACCACTATAATTTTTCTAAGAATACTAGGAAAAACAGAAAATCCAGTAAAAACAGTATTTTACTTTATGTTGATTACTGTGATATGCACCTCTTTCTTTCAACCTTTCTTTTGGAAAGAACCTAGTTTAAAAATTTTGTTATTGTTTATTGGATTAGGCACTTGTGCCTTGGCTACTCAAATTTTGATGACTTATGCACTTCAAAAAGCACAGGCATCTATAGTTAGTCCGTTTAATTATACAGGGATATTGTGGGCAATTTTATTTGACTCATTAATTTGGAATGTGTCACCTGTCGTCAATACTTTAATTGGCGGTATAATTATTACAATCTCAGGTATTTATATTTTTCATCGAGAGACTAAAAAGTCTAATTAAACTTTCCAAAAAAATATCTGTAAATAATAAAACCTATAATAGGCATAAAAATAATGCCAAATTTAATAGGGAAAAACTCTCCCGCAATTCCAAGAATTATACCACCTAATGTCAGTGAACCAAATGATATTGCTGACCACCAAGTTAATACTCTTGCTCTATATTTGTCATTAACTTCAAGTTGTATAATTGTTTGAGTAGATATTCCAATCATTGTTGTAGAAAAGCCCATTACCAAAAATAGACCTGATATAAAAATTAAGTTGCCTGTCAAACCTATAAGCAATGAACTTATAAAACCAAAAATTAACATTGGAAATAATATTTTTATCAAATTATTTATTTTTAGATTTCTTGCGCTTATCCATATAGAAGAAAACAAAGCTCCTATTCCTGCGGTTGCTGTAATTATTGATAAATTAGCACTACTACCAAGTAACATTTCTCCAGCTATTGTAGGTTGAATCTCAAGAATTCCTCTTACAAAAAAAGCATTAACAAATACAACAAATAAACTACTTAAAATAACCTTAGTTTTAATAGCCATTTTAAATCCATCTTTAAAATTTTTGATAAAATTATTTTCTTCATTTTTACTAGATATTCTTAATCTTAAGGGTACTGAAAAAAGAAATGGTAATAAGGGCAAATAAGATAGTGCAGATATTAAAAAAGTTTTCTCAAGATTAAAAAAAAATATAAAAAAACCAGCCAAAGATGGCCCTATAACCCTTGATGCATTGAACGAAGCAGAATTTAAACCAATAGCACTTCCCAGAAGATTCTTTTCAACAATTACAGATACAAACACTAGTCTAACAGGGTGATAAATCGCGCTTAAGATCCCGTGCAAAATTGACAATAATGCCAAAGAGTAAACAGTGTGAAGCTCTAAAAACTGCAAATACCAAACTAAAGATGCTAAAATAAACATTAAGAACTTTAATATTATACTAGCTTTTCTCATGTCCCAATTTTCAGCCCAAACAGCAAAAAAAGGTCCTAATATTCCTGCTGGAGCCATTAATGCGAGTGTAACAAAACTAGTCCAAAAGGTTGATTCTGTTAAATGCCAAGTTAACCAACCCACACCTATCTTTTGAATCCATAAACCAAGAAGTGAAATAGAATTTGTAATAAAATAAGCTAAAAAAGGACGATAAGAAAGTGCTGTCATTCAGAAGTCAAAAATGAATTAACAGTATCATTAAATTCTACATAACTTTCGCAATATGGCGCATGACCTACGCCTTCAATTTCATGATGCAAAGAATGTGTAATATGATTAATTAAAAATGATGATTTTTCTTTTGAAACCACAATATCATCTGATCCAGTTAAAATTAGACACGGACACTTAATTTTATTTAAAATATTTTTAGTACTAAGTATTTGCATTGCTGTTCCTCCACACAAAATACTTTCCTGAGTTATTTCTTCACTAATTTTAGCTAAAAAATTAAAAATAGTTTTATCTTCTAATTTGGGTAGCATTTTTTTAACTCTTAATTTACCATATTCTAAATCTGACATTTCTTTTCTTTGTTCTAATCTTTTCATATAAGGTTCTCTTAGAGGATGTTTATAATTTAAAGCATATCCAGTATGCGTACATGAGAGAATTAGTTTTTGTACTGATTCAGAACAATTTGCAGATATGATTTGGGCAAGCATACCTCCCATGGAATGACCAACTAATGAAAACTTATCAACATTTATATTTTTTAATGCTCTATTAATTAAACTTGAAACTCTATACATGTCCGGATCAGTCATTGTTTCTGATCTTCCAAAACCAGGAAAATCAATTGCAATTATAGAAAATTTATTCTTAAAATAATTAAATTGATAAGCCCAACTTTTACTATTGCCATTATAACCATGCAAAAATACTAAATAAGGTTTATCCTTTAGTAAGCTTATTCTGTAAGAAAGTACTAAATTTTCTTGTTCATCCCTATAAAATATACTCTGTGGTAGATTTAAAAAAAAATCGAATTGTGACAAAAATTTCTCCTAATGATTAGTATGTTAACTAATTAATTATTTTTTTACCATTTTATTTTTGACTCTAATATGATTTTACTTCAGTGTGATTTTAGAAAAATTAGGAGGAAAGAATGAAATTTCTTAATACAGTTTTAATTTTTATAGTCGGTATATTTTTGTCTGGCACTGCAATGGCAAAAGACCTGACTGTAGGATTAAAGTCGGAGCCAAGCTCTATCGATCCACATTACCATAACCTTGGTCCTAACAATGCTTTTTCAACTCAAATTTTTGGAACATTGGTTGGGTCAGATGAGAATCAGCAACATTACCCTGATTTAGCTACTTCTTGGAAGCCAATCAATGATACTACATGGGAGTTTAAGCTTAGAAAAGGCGTTAAGTTTCATGATGGAAGTGACTTTACAGCTGATGATGTGCTTTTCACTGCCAAAAGAGCACAAAATGTTCCAAAATCACCATCAGGATTTGGTACTTACCTAAAAGGTAAGGAGTTTATAAAAATTGATAGTCATACTATTCATATCAAAACTTCAAAGCCTTACCCTTTGATGCCAAACGATATAATGACTGTGAAAATTATATCTAAAAAACATGGTGATGGTGCTTCAACCGCCGATTATAATAGTGGCAAAGCAGCAATTGGAACTGGACCATATAAATTTGTAAAATGGGTTCCAGGAGATAAAATTGTTCTAAAAGCTAACAAAGGCTATCATGGGGCAGGACGTGGTATGCCAAAATTTGATAATATACTTTTTAAACCTATCAAATCTGGACCCGCTAGAATTGCAGCATTGTTAGCTAAAGATGTTGATTTTATTGATAACGTTCCACCTTTAAACGTAGCTAAATTAAAAAAGAACCCATCTTTAAAATTAAACAGTGGTCCTTCAAACCGTGTAATTTATTTGCATATGGATCAATTTAGAGAGAACTCTCCACATATTAAAGCAATCGGTGGTGGAAAAATTAAAAATCCTCTAATGGATGTAAGGGTTAGAAAAGCTTTGTCTCTTGCTATTAATCGCGATGCAATGGTAGCAAAAGTAATGGAAGGAATAGCGGTAAAAGCAGGTCAGTTACTTCCAGATGGTTTTCATGGTGTATCATCTAAAATGAAACCGGATCCATATGACCCTGAAGGAGCTAAAAAGCTTTTAAAGGAAGCTGGTTATGGGGATGGGTTTGAAATGACTATTCATGGTCCAAATGATAGATATATTAATGATGCTAAAATTGCTGAAGCCTTAGCACAAATGTTCTCAAGAATTGGAATAAAAGCTAAAGTTGAAACAATGCCAAAAGCAGTTTATTTCAAGAGAGCATCTAGAGGTGGTCCAAACAAAAGCCCTGAATTTAGTTTTATGGTTTTAGGTTGGGGGGCTGGTTCTGGAGAAGCTTCTTCACCGTTAAGAGCATTGTTACATACTTATGATAAATCAATAGGTATGGGAAGAGCCAACAGAGGAAGACATTCTGATCCAGCAGTAGATAAGTTAGTTCAAAAAGCACTTGCAACTGTTGACTCCGGTGCAAGAGGAAAACTCCTAGCTGAAGCAACAGAAATAGCTGTAGGTAAAAATTATGGTGTTATACCAATACACTATCAAATGAATACATGGGCAGCTAAATCAGGGTGTAGCTATACACCTAGAACTGATGAGAGAACGATCGCAATGTACTTAAGTTGCAAATAGTTTATTTAAAAAACTTAAAAACCCAGAGCAGGTTTGTTCTGGGTTTTTATATATAACATAAGTTTAAAATGACACCTTATATTCTAAGAAGATTAGCCCAGAGTGCTCTAGTACTATTTATAATGTCCTTGCTTGTTTTTGGTGGTGTTAATCTGGTTGGCGATCCAGTTGAAATGTTAATTAACCCTGAAGCAGATCAGGCAGAAGTGGAGAGGGTTATGCGTGACCTCGGTTTGGATAGACCAGTCACTGAACAATATTGGTATTTTTTGGTAAATGCATTCAAGGGTGATTTAGGTGATTCATTTATTTTTGGAGAACCAGCTTTAAAGTTAATATTACAAAGAATGCCCGCTACACTTGAGTTAGCATGTTTTTCACTTTTCATTTCACTTCTTGTAGCTATACCTTTAGGTATTTATGCTGGGTATAAACCTGATAGTAAAGTGAGCAAAGCTATTATGGCAGGTTCTATATTGGGTTTTTCAATGCCTACATTTTGGGTCGGTATTATATTTATTATGATTTTTGCTGTTCAACTTGGTTGGTTACCATCTACTGGAAGAGGTGAAATCGGAGTTTTTTTAGGTATCCATAGCTCATTATTCACATTGGATGGGCTTTCGCATGTTTTTTTACCTGCACTTAATTTAGCTTTATTTAAAATGTCTTCTGTAATTCGCTTAACGAGAGCGGGAACAAGAGAAATAATTTTACAAGATTACATTACATTTGCTCGTGCAAAAGGATTGACTGAAAAAAGAGTTGTGATGGTTCATGTTATGAAAAATATTTTAATTCCTATTGTGACTGTTATAGGTTTAGAGTTTGGATCCTTGATAGCATTTTCTACTGTAACGGAAACTGTTTTTGCTTGGCCTGGCATGGGCAAGTTAATTATTGATTCTATTTACAATTTAGATAGACCTGTAATAGTCGCTTACTTAATGATAATCGTAACATTTTTTGTATTTCTAAATCTTGCTGTGGATATCCTTTATACTTTTCTTGACCCCAGAGTAAGGATTAAAGGTACTGAGCAGTGAAACAAAAATTTAAAAATTTTAAAACTTTTTGGAGAGACTTCTCAGCAAATAAGATTGCCGTGTTTGCTTTACTTATATTTGCATTAATTTTATTTGTAGCAATTTTTGCACCTTTAGTATCTCCAACAGATCCTTATGATCTAAATACGGTTAGTATAATGAATAGTAGATTACCACCTTTTTCAGAAGATTTTGGAGGGAATTACTTTCTATTAGGAACTGATGGCGCTGGAAGAGATATGGTATCTGCAATTTTCTATGGTCTAAGGGTTAGTTTAGGTGTTGGCGTTTTATCTGGTGTATTTGCTTTAATAATTGGATCTTTTTTTGGTATCTCTGCTGCCTTCTTTAGAGGCAAATATGAAACTTTTATTATGAGGATTGTTGATATTCAATTAAGCTTTCCTTCAATATTAGTAGCTTTAATAATTTTAGCAGCATTTGGCAAAGGGGTTGAGAAAACAATTATTGCACTAATTTTAGTTCAATGGGCATATTATGCGAGAACCGCCAGAGCAAGCGCGTTAGTTGAAATTAATAAAGAATATGTTGATGCTGCAAGATGTTTAGCTTTTGGTAATACAAGAATTATGTTTAAACATATTTTGCCTAATTGCATGGCTCCACTAATTGTAGTAGGTACATTGCAAACTGCTCATGCTATTTCTTTAGAAGCAACACTTAGTTTTTTAGGGTTAGGTCTTCCAATTACAGAGCCTTCCCTTGGTCTACTAATTGGTAATGGATTTGAATATATGTATAGTGGTGATTTTTGGATAAGCATTTTTCCTGGAGTGGCTCTTTTAATTACTGTCGCCTCAATCAATTTAGTTGGAGACCACTTGAGAGATATGTTTAATCCAAGGCTTCAATAAGCTTTCAGATTTTTGGCGATACCTAGTATCGCATTCTGTATTACTTTTGAACCTTTTTCAATATCACATACTTTTGCGTATTCTTCTGGGCAGTGACTGAGTCCATCTCTGCATGGGATAAAAATCATTGATGCCGGCGCCACTCTCGATAGGTGAGCAGTATCATGTCCTGCTCCGCTATCCATATAAATAAATGAAATGTTTTTCTGTTTTGCTGATTTTTCTAGTATTTGATTAACTTCTTTGCTCATCTCAACATAAGGTGAATATGCAATTTGTTCCATGTCAATTAATATTTTTTTGGATTTATTGAAATCATTAATTTGAGAATTTAATTTTTTTAAAAACTGTTCCCTAGAGTGTGAATTAACAACTCTTAGATCAACAATTAACTCTACGGAACCAGAAATTATAGTGGCAGAATTTGGAAAATTAATTATTTTACCAACCGTTGCTACAAAATGTCTATTATCTTTCTTTGAAAATTGATTGGCTAATTTGTTAATGAAAATTATTAAAGAAGATGCATAAAGTAATGCATCCTTTCTATTATCCATTAATGTTGTTCCACTATGGCCAGCCTGACCTTTAATATTTATTCTATGTCTTGAAATATTCGGTATGGACTTTACAATTCCAACATCTATTTTATTATTTTGTAATGTAATCCCTTGTTCAATATGCAATTCGAAACAAGCAATTACATCTTGGAAAAGACTAAATTTTTTAATTAGTTTTTTTGAACTTCCTCCAACCTTATTAATTTCATCCCTTAAAATTCTACCCTTACTATCCATTCTATTTAATATTTCTTCATCTAAAAGTCCTGTCATGCCTCTAGTTCCAATACAAGAAATACTCCAATCATTTAACTCTTCACCTAAATAGTCATACAACTCAATGTCAAATGGAAAAGCGATTTTCTTTTCTCTAAAATTTTTTAAAATCGATAAGGAAGATACAATTCCTGCTATACCATCAAACCTACCGCCAGAGGGAACTGTATCTAAATGAGATCCAATCAAAATTTTTTTTGTTGAATGATTTTTAGATTTATAAGAACCGATCAAATTTCCAGCATTGTCAACTCTAACTTCCAAATCCAAACTTTTAAACTGGTTGACCAGCCACTTTCTTGCTCTTTGGAATTGTTTACTAAAAACTAACCGTGTATAAGGCTTATCCTTTTCAGTCAACTTTGCAAGTTCATAAACACATTTTTTAATATATTTATATTCGCAGCTCATAATTTTTAATTTAATTTATATGCCAGCCTTACAGCTGTTTTGCCTTGGAAAAGCCTTCTAGAAGGCATAATTAAAATAGTTTCTTCAAATGGAGCATAAATAATTTCTTTGTCGTCTTTACCAATTATAGAACCTTTTTTTAACTTATCAAAGCCTTGCCAATCTTTTTCAAAAGTAAAGTTTTCTGTTTTAATGGTGATAATCTCACCTACTTTATAAACATTTGAATCTTTATTTTCACTCAAATTTTTTTCTGAAATGTAATCCATTCCAAAATCCTGATTCATAACTCCTGTAGATCTTAAAAATTTAACTAGTGTCTCTTTTGCAATATTTTCAGATTTTTTTTCCCAATGTTGTCCACATTCAACTAGAAGTGCATTTTTTTGACTCTTATAATCTGAAAACTCCATAAAATCTCTCATTCTCATCCCTTCTTTATGCCCTGTATCACTAATGATTGGCATTTCAACACCTAATTGTTTTGCAAAAACAATTCCCTTTTCAAGCATGCCTGCCATCATTAGAGGAATACAAGGTTTCTGCATTGAATGAATGTCCAGTAAAAGGTCTACATTATTAATTATATGTTTTACTTCGTTTGCTCTACAAAATTCACTTGTTTTTTTTCTATTGTTATTCTCTAATACTCCTGGAGCCCATAATCTATTGAAATCCTCCTCAATCCACCTTGTTCTATTTGGATTTTTTGGGTCAAACGCAAGATAAGCTTCAACATTCATAAACCCTAATGAAATTTTTCCATTTGTAGGTCTATAGTCATTTTTTAAAAACCAATCAACTGCTATAGCACCACAAGGCTCATTACCATGAACAACAGAAGAAACAAAAACGTGGGGTCCAGAAAAACCGCTATCTAATGTTAAAACATAATCTACACCAGTATTAGAATTTTTGTAACTTGATATATCTGGAGAAATTAACTCAACTGGTAAATCATTCTCATAATCTAACCTTGGATCACTCATCATCACCTCCTTAATTTATCTGAACTCCATAATCCAAAAAAACTTTGATTTTTTATTTTAAAACTTAATATTTATAATTTCATCCCATCAAAAGGTTTTACAAAATGTTCCTTATTTAGTGAAACTAAGTCAACAATTTCTGGCTTGTAGCCAACTGGTTTAATTAAACTGGGAATCTCATCATTCATTAAATTTAATTTAGTTTTTCTCTTACTGGGGTCTGCTATGGGCACTGCCGACATCAACTTTTTTGTATATGGATGCTGGGGATTCTCAAAAACTTGGCTTCTAAGGCCTATTTCTACAATCTCTCCTAGATACATTACAGCAACTCTATGACTTACCCTTTCAACCACAGCCATGTCATGACTGATAAACAAATAAGATAAACCAAATTGTTCTTGAAGCTCAATTAATAAATTGATCACTTGAGCTTGTATAGACACATCTAACGCCGAAACCGCCTCATCAGCTATAATTAATTTAGGCTCTAATGCTAATGCACGAGCAATTCCAATTCTTTGTCTTTGACCTCCAGAAAGCTCATGAGGGTATCTTGACATATATTCTTTATTTAATCCAACCCTATTAAGTAACTGATTGACTCTATCCAAAGCTTCTTGGCCTTTAGAAATACTATGAACTAAAATGGGCTCGGATATTATTTCACCAACAGTCATTCTAGGATTCAACGAAGCAAAAGGGTCTTGAAAAATCATCTGCATTTGTTTTCTAAAAGGTATCATTTCCTCATTATTTAAGTTATTCAATTCCACACCTTGAAACATCACACTACCACTCGTAGGTTGAGTTAATCTAATTATACTCCGTCCAGTTGTTGATTTTCCGCAACCACTTTCTCCAACTAATCCAAATGTTTCCCCAGGTTGAATTTTAAAACTGATACTTTCTACAGCATGTACACATCCTTTTGTACTCCCAATACCTTGCTTAATTTCATACCTGGTTGTTAATCCAATGACATTTAGTAAAGGTTCCGAAGCATGATTTACTGTATCTTTTACGTCTAACTCTTGAGAATTTTTATTTATAATTGAATCTTTGACTTCCTCACCTTCAGATCTGTTTGTGTCTACATTAGGAAATTTTTCAGGTAGATTCTTTCCTTTCATGCTTCCTAATTTTGGAACAGCGGAAAGTAAAGCTTTTGTATAAGGGTGCTTAGGACTTTTAAATATCTCTAGTGTTGTTCCCTCTTCAACTTTTTTTCCTCTAAACATTACTACAACTCTATCAGCAACTTCTGCAACAACTCCCATATCATGAGTAATAAACATTACTGACATTCCTATTTCTTTTTGTAATGTTTTAATTAGATCTAAAATCTGAGCCTGTATCGTTACATCCAAAGCTGTTGTTGGTTCATCCGCAATCAATAATGAAGGCCTACAACTCAATGCCATCGCTATCATCACTCTTTGCCGCATTCCACCTGAAAGTTGGTGTGGATATTGATTTAATTGTTTTTCAGGCTCTGGAATTCTTACCAACTTAATCATTTCTAAGGCCATTTCAAGTGCCTCCTTTTTTGATTTAGCCTGATGTTTAATGATTGTTTCTGAAATCTGCATTCCTATAGTATAAACGGGATTTAATGAGGTCATGGGTTCTTGAAAAATCATTGAAATGTCGTTGCCTCTAATGCCCATCATTATATTCTGATTCTGTTTTGATAAATCTAAATTAGATCCTGTTTTTGAAGTAAAATTTATCTCACCTGAAATAATCATTCCTCCTGAATAATCAGTAAGTCTCATCAAAGACAGAGCTGTGACTGATTTTCCAGATCCTGATTCTCCAACAATAGCAACAGTTTCACCCTTTTTAATTGTTAAAGACAAGCCATCTACAGCTTTAATTGTTTCATCTTTTAAATTAAAATGAACCCTTAGATCTTTAATATTAATCAATTCTCTAGAAATTTTACTCTCATTATTTGAATATGTTTTTTTCACCAAAACCCTTTTTCGAGCTGATTTTTTATCATATAAATTAATTGGTTTAAATCAGATTTTAATTTTTGAAATTGATCTGTTTTTACTCTGGTAAATTCATTCATATAAATTTTTCTATTCACCTCTATTTGAAGTGAATTTTTTCTTATTTTTGGATTGCTATATGCTGAGACTAACTCCATTCCTTTATAGGGATTATTAATCTCAACTGAATAATTCAATCCTCTCAAAAAGTCTACAACGAAATTTGTAAAAGATTTAACACATGACTTACCATCTTTATCTCCTATAACAAAGTCTGGTCTTAAAGTGCCTTTAGTTTGCGTTGACATTGCGGATGCATTATTTTGCATAGAATGGCAATTAATATGGTAGAAACATCCATATTTTAAGAATGTTGAATTCATTATAGAAGAAAGTTTTTTATGATATGGACGATGATATTTATTTATTCTTAATCTTACCTCATCTGGTGACAACTTTCTATTGTACAACTTTTCTCCATCTGGAGGAACTTTTGTCCAAATTAAACCAATCCCAAGTTTAGTTTTTATTGTTGGTTTAAAGTTGAATTCATTAAAATATTTTTCTCCATATTCAATAAATTCATAACTAAAATCCCTTTCTGATCTATTTGGGTCTATATATGAACGAGGAAAATTTGCATGAATAAGTACAGCTCCTTGTTTTATACAATCCATATAAAGCTCATGTACATAGCTATCTTCCGCCTGTCTAAGTTTTTTAAGTGTGGTTATGTGATCAAAATCATCTGGATAAATAATACCACTATGAGGAGAATCAAGTATTAAAGGAATTGATTGCTTTTTTTCACCAAGAACTGATAATATCTTATTTGTCAAAATGTAAACCTATTCATGCTATTGGAGTTTAATATAATGAATTTTGAAAAAAATATCCAAGACATTATACCAATTATGGAACAATGGAGACAAAAAATTCATAGTAAGCCTGAAATTGCTTACGAAGAATTTGAAACATCAAAATTTATAACAGAAAAATTGGAAGAATTTGGCATAGAGGTTCATAAAGGTATAGGTGGCACTGGAGTTGTGGGCATACTTAAAGGAAACAAAAAATCTGAAAAGGCTATTGGATTGCGAGCTGACATGGACGCACTTCCTATGAGTGAAAAAACAAACTTAAAATACTCATCTAGAAATCCTGGTAAAATGCACGCATGTGGACATGATGGACACGTTACTATGCTTTTAGGAGCTGCTTACAACTTGTCTAAAGATAACAATTTTTCTGGAACAGTTTATTTCATTTTTCAACCAGCTGAAGAAGGTGGAAGGGCGGGTGCGAAATCGATGATAAATGATGGATTATTTGATAAATTTAAAATGGATAGTGTCTGGGGTATCCATAACTGGCCAGGACTTGAACTAGGCAAGGCTGTAATTCATGAAGAATTTGCTATGGCTGGAGGAGACCTGTTTGAAATTAATATTATAGGTAAAGGAGGTCATGCAGCTCAACCTCAACATTCTAATGATCCGGTAATAGCACTTGGGTTTATTATTTCGTCCTTACAGACAATTCTTTCTAGACAACTAGATCCCTTTAGCAATGCCGTTTTATCAATTACAAAAGTAAATGCTGGAACAGCTTTCAATGTAATACCAGAGAGCTCATACATTGGTGGGACTCTTCGGAGTACGAATGATAAAGAAAGAAACTATTTATTAAAAAAAATTGAAGAAACTTCCAAAAATACTGCTTTAGCTCATAATTGTGACATTGAATTTAAAATTAACCCTGGCTATCCACCTACAATCAACGACAAAAATAGTGCAAAGAAAGTCAATGAAATATATAAAAATACATTCGGTGAAGACATGGTTGATCCAAATCAATCAGCTACAATGGGATCAGAAGATTTTTCCTATATGCTCCAAGAAAGACCTGGAGCATATATTTGGCTAGGTTGCGGAGAAAATTCAGAGAAACTGCATAGTCCATATTATGACTTTAATGATAAGTTACTTCCTATCGGCACAAAATATTGGACAAGTTTGGTAAAAAATTTATTGCCTTAATTTGTAAAATTATAAAGAGGCCGTTATTCCACCATCAACATATAAAATATGACCATTAACAAAACTGGAAGCATTAGAACTTAAAAAGATACATGCTCCTATCAATTCATGAACTTCACCCCATCTCCCACATGGAGTTCTATTTTCTAACCATTTTGAAAATTCTTTATCTTTAACTAAAGCTTCATTTAATGGTGTTTTGAAATATCCAGGTGCTATTGCATTAATTTGTAAACCATATTTGGCCCAATCTGTGGCCATCCCTTTTGTAAAATTTCCAACGGCACCTTTAGATGCTGTATATGGAGCAATACCGGGTCGTGCAAGTGAAGTCTGCACGCTAGCAATATTAATAATTTTTCCTTTTTCTCTTTTTATCATATATTTAGCAACACACTTACTGACATTAAATATTGATATTATATTTGTTTGAATCAACTTGTTAAACTCTTCGTTAGGAAATTTCTCGAGTGGCGACCTAAACTGGATACCTGCATTATTTACCAAGATGTCTATATGACCTTCTTTTTGTTCAAAATCGTTAATTGATCTTTCTGTTTCTTTGTAAGAGGTCACATCAAAATTTAATTTAAAAACATAATCTTGTTTTTTAAATATTTTTGAAACTTCTTCTAACTTTTTCTTATTTCTTCCATTAAGAATTATTTTTGCACCAAAATTATACAAGCCTTTTGCTAAAGCTAAACCTATACCTTGACTTGAACCTGTTATTAAGGCCGTCTTTCCTTTAAGTTTAAATAAATCAGAATTTTCAGTCATTTTGAATTACTCTTCTTTACTAATTATTATATTTATATAAATATTATTGTTTAACATATTGGATGAATTTGGATATGAAATCTATCATTATTCACTCGGCCTATGATTTAAGAGTAGAAAATTACCCTATAGAAGAGATGGATGAAAACCAAATTGAAATTAACACTTCCACGGGAGGGGTATGTGGAACAGATTTGCATTATTATCAAGATGGTGGATTTGGATCTATAAAATTAAAAGAGCCAATGATACTTGGTCATGAAGTATCTGGATACATTTCAAAAATAGGAAAAAAAGTTAATAATCTTAAGGAAGGTGATTTGGTAGCAATCTCTCCATCAAGACCTTGTAATTCTTGTAAGTATTGTGCACAAGGCATACACACTCAATGTTTAAATATGAGATTTTATGGTTCAGCAATGCCATTCCCACACATACAAGGGGCATTTAGAGAGAAGTTAATCGTAAACCCATCGCAATGTGTTTTAGCTAATGGAATTTCTCCTGGTGAAGCAGCTATGGCTGAACCTTTATCTGTATGTTTGCATGCTGCAACTAAAGCTAAGAATCTTTTTGGAAAAAAAGTTTTAATAATTGGATCAGGACCCATTGGAACATTGTGCACCTTAATAGCAAAAAATTCTGGAGCCTCAAACATTACAGTAACTGATATAAATGATAATTCATTATTTTTTACAAATAAAATAGGAGTAAATAAATTAATTAACTCTAGAAAAAACCCAGAGGACTTAAATATTTATAAAGAAGATAAAGGTAATTTTGATATAACATTTGAATGTTCCGGTAGTCAAAGCGGTTTAAAAGATGGAATAGAATCAACAAAACCTTATGGAACAATAATTCAAGTAGGTTTAGGTGGAGATCTAACTTTTCCCCTAGTACCCTTTACCTCAAAAGAATTAATTATAAAAGGAACCTTTAGATTTCACTTAGAATTCCCTCTTGCCATAGATTTAATGAAAAAAGGTATTATCAATGTTAAACCTTTTATAACACATACTTTCTCATTAGATGAAGCTGAAAAAGCATTTAAAACCGCTCTGAACCCTAACAAGAAAACCATGAAAACTCAGATCAGATTTAAATAAAAGTATAAATCCAAGTTCTTAAGCCTAAAAAAAAGAAAAAAAGCGTTATTATAATGCAAATTCCAAGTAAACCCATCAAAACTTCTTTCATCATAATCTGCCTAACTTATGTAATGAAATGTTCCAAAACCATTAACATCATAACCTTTAAATTTATCTAGTAACATTTGAAAATTTTCTGTTTTACAAAATTCGATTAATGTTTGAAAATTGGAATGAAAGTAAGATCTTCTATCAACTGCAAGATCAAATCTCTCTTGAACCAGTTCTGTAAAATCTAAATTTAGTCTGTAAGCTTCTGATTTCAAACCAAATGTAAAATCTGACTCATCTTCATAAACTGACATAACGGAATCTGTTTCTGTATAAAAAGTATTAACGTTTTGAAAAATATTTTGATCCAATTCATTTTTTTTTAAAAGATAATCAAAATAGATACTAGACCCTGAACCATCTTGTCTGCTCGCAAAATTCAATTTTTTAATATCATTCAAGGAATTGATTATGTTTTTATTCTTTTTGTAAACAATACCTCTAGATCTTTTCGCCCATTCCATCAACACAAATTCTGTATTAATTAATTGTTGTTTGACAGCCTTTATATTCCACTCTTCATTCTCTTCTTCAAAAACATGCAATCCACATGCAAAACCCTCAAAATTATTCATCCTTTGAAGACCTTTTTTGCTTCCATCAAATGAAATTGCAATACCACAATTTGACCTTTTAAGGGTTTCTTCTAAAAGTGGGTCATGACTTCCTAAAAGTACTTTAGGCATCATAGTATGATGTTCTTTAGACTGACTTGCTCTTAACCATTGAGTCACTTCTTTTTTTGAAAAAAGTAATTTACCCATTACCTTTGTATAAGGTATCTGATCTTTGGAAAGCAAATCATATACTTTTCTAGGTTTAACTCTCAAATAAGAAGCTAGTTCTTTCGTTGTAAAATAATCACTCATGTAATAATTTTTAAAAATTAATTCTCACATCTCACTTTTTATCTTATAATTTAAAATGGCAAAAATTAACAAAAATATTATGAATAATTTTTTAAAACCAAAGTTAATGAACCTTGATGAAAATGGAGTCCGTGTCAAAATCTATATTTCTGGTCACATGATAGGCGCAGGAAAAATGGAATTATTTTATCTTGTTGACAAACATGGATCAATAAAACGAGCTGCAAGTTCAATGGGAATGAGCTTTTCAAGAGCGAATATGTTACTTAACACGATTCAAGAAGCTTTCGATAAACCAGTTTTAGTTAAACAACCAGGCAATAAGGGAACTAAATTAACTTCTTTTGGACTTGAATTGTTAGATAGATATCAAAAATTGTGTAAACATTTAACTTCTGAGTCAAAAACCTTCATTAATTGGGCTCAATTAAACCAATAATAAAGTTTATGATAATCAATATGAAAAAAGAATTTTTAATAAAACCTAATTTAGAAAATGATTTTTTAACCGAAATCATCAATTCATACGATGAAAATGGAAATGAAACAAAATTACCAGTAGTAAAAGAAATAGCACTAACAATTTTTCTAAATAAAGAAGAAATAGTTACCGTAATGACACTTGGTGATATGCCTGAATTATTAGCCCTAGGTTATTTACTTAATCAAAATATGATTAAGAAAAATGAAGAAATTTCATCGGTTGATTATGATGATGATTTGAAAGTTGTTATTGTAAGAACTGATAAAATTACAAAATTTGAAACAAAATTAAAAAAGAAAATAAGAACTAGCGGATGCGCAGTAGGTACAGTTTTTGGTGATCTTATTGAAGACTTCTCTTCCGTGAAATTAAATAAAAAGGCAGTCTTAAAAACTTCTTGGTTGTATCAATTGTCAAAGAAAATTAATACATGTCCTAGTTTATATTTAAAGGCTGGAGCACTGCATGGTTGTGTATTATGTAAAGAAGACAAGCCTTTAGCATATGTTGAGGACGTGGGAAGACACAACGCTGTTGATAAAATAGCAGGTTGGATGATGATGAACAAAATTGAACCTGATGACAAAATTTTTTATACTACAGGGCGATTAACATCAGAAATGGTAATTAAAACTGTTATGATGGGAATACCTATATTAATTTCTAGATCCGGCTTTACAGAATCTGGAGTTTCTCTAGCCAAGGAAGCAGATCTTACTTTAATTGGGCGAGCAAAAGGAAAAAGGATGATCATAGCAAATGGTAAAGAAAGAATAATTTTTGATGTCAATACAAAAAATTTAAATTTACATGACACTAAATCTGCACAACAAAAAATTTTGGAATAAGGGGTGTTTAGCTACTTATGGATAACATAAAAAACCTTCCTGTTGTAATATTAGCTGGAGGATTGGCCAAGCGAATGGGCGGAAAAGAAAAAGCACTCATTGAAATTCAAAACAGACCTCTTTTATCTTATATATTAGAAATTATCTCTGGTTATGCTTCACCTATAGGTTTAAATATAAATAAAAATCATAAAAAATTTACTAAATTTAAATATCCTTTATTAAAAGACAAAATTGAAGGTTTTTTAGGTCCATTGTCAGGAATATTTACAGCGTTAAGTTGGGCTAAAGATATTGATGAAAATTGGGTCCTTACTTTACCATGTGATACACCATATCTCCCGAAAAATCTAATCCCCAAGATCATGAAACTTTCCTCAATTGAAAAAAATAACTTTGATGTTATTTCAGTAAAATGTAATCACCAAACTCATCCTGTTATTGGTCTTTGGAAGACTAATTTAATTGAAAAATTAGAAAATAGTCTTAAAGATGGAGTTCGAAAAATTGATCTTTTTACTTCCAATATGAATGTTAAATATGTTGAGTATTTTTTTAAAGAAAATTCTTTTGACCCATTTACAAATCTTAACTCTCCATCAGATATTTTAAATTCTCAAAGGATTTTAGGTTATCTTCCTCCATTTTTTGGTTTAGCTGGCTGGTCAGGATCAGGAAAAACAACATTATGTACCTCCTTAATTAAAAAATTAACAGATCTTGGTTTTAATGTCGCTTGTATCAAGCATGCCCATCACAACTTTGAATTAGATACACCAGGTAAAGATTCATTTAAAATTAGAAAATCAGGTGCTATTCCAACAATTATTTCTTCAAAAACTAGATTTGGATTAATTTATGAAAATACTCATGAAAATGAAAAAACATTGTTTGAATTAATTAATATTTTTTCTCAATCAACTTTCAGAAAAAATGATCTATTAATTGTTGAAGGATTTAAAAAAGAACCTATTCCTAAACTAGAGATTTATAGACATGAATTAAATAAACCTTTATTATTTTCCAAAGACAAAAATATTTTTGCTGTAGCTTGTGATAATAAAATCAAAGCAAAAATTCCTGTATTAAATTTAACTAATATTCAACAAATTTCAGATTTTATTTTAAATAAATTTCAACTTGAGAAGAAAAATTATGAATAACAGTAATATAGATATAAAACCAACTTTTTTGAATTTGTGGCCAACTCTTTTTATGAAACTGGCATTACCAGGTCATGAAGGCGCAAATCCAGTAATTGCAGATCTTATATTATCAAAAAATGTTGAAGTACAAAATATGACCGAAAATTATGCTATTGAAAATATTTTAAATTTAGATCATCCTGCAATCTTTTGGTTAAAACAATGTTTTGATAAAGCTATAGATGATTACTCAAAACATTGTGGAATTAATTATGATTTAAAATGGACAATTCAAGGCTGGGGGAATGTAAATATGAAAGGAGATTATCATAATTTACATAATCACCCTCATTCGTGGTTATCAGGAACTTATTATATTAATGTTCCAGATCAAACTGATGCTGAAATTTTTAGAAATGATCTAAATCCTGCATCTATCAGTTTTTTTGATCCAAGACCACAAGCTAATATGAATTCAATAAAAAATGATAAACAAGTAGATCCTGAATATAAAGTTTTGCCAAAATCTGGTGATTTATTTATCTGGCCTGCTTTTATTCACCATCTAGTTCATCCAAATATGTCAGAAGCTCCTAGAATTTCTCTTTCTTTTAATGTTCTTGTTGAATGGTCAAATGATTTAATACCAGACTAATTTTTATAGAGTTTTATTTGAAAAGGGTAAAAACCTTAATAATTGATTTTCTTTAACCATTGTAATTTCATCTGGTATTTCGACCAATCCATCTGCGCCTGTTAAAGATGATATAACACCTGCCCCTTTTTTTCCGTGAAGATAAATTTTAGAAATATTACCTATTGTCAATATTCTGCACCTTAAGAATTCGGTTCTACCCTCCTTTTTTTTATGAGTAAAACCTGATGGCAAAAGAATATGAAGTGGTTCGATAAAGTTTGTTCCAGAGATTTTCTCTATAGATGGCTTAATCAATAATTGTGTACAAACATATGCTGCAACAGGATTGCCCGGTAAACAAAAAATTAATTTTTTTTTGTATTTAGCAACTGCCATAGGTTTACCAGGTTTAATAGCTAACTGCCAAAATATTAACTTAGCCCCAATTTTTTTTAATGCATTTTGTGTATGATCTTCTATTCCATCAGATGCACCCCCAGATGAAATTATTATGTCACTAAATTCCATACATTTTATGTATTTTTTTGACAATGAATTTAAGTCATCTTTAACGATACCTTGATCAACTAAGTTTATATTTTGTTTATTAAGTGTTGAACATAACATCGGTCTGTTGGCATCATATATTTGTCCCATTTTCAATTTGTTAGGAGCATCAACAATTTCATCGCCTGTTGAAAAAATTGAAACATTTATTTTTCTGTATACATTTAAAGATTTGTTCCCACTTGCTGCTAACTGACCTATATCTGGAGAATATATTTTTCTTCCTTTTTTAATTATTATTTCATTTTTCTTAATATTTTCTCCAGCTGGTCGCATATTCAAACCTTTTTCGGGAATTTTCTTGATGAAAATTGAGTCATTGGTTCTTTTAGTGTTTTCATGCATGATAACTGAATTCAATCCCTTAGGCATGATTGCACCTGTATAGATTTCTACTACTTGGTTTTTTCCTATGTCACCTGTATAAGGATTACCTGCTTTTGCCATTCCAACAATTTTATATTTTTGCTTTTTATTTTTAGAAATTTCTTTAAATGATATTGCATATCCATCAACCGCAGAGTTGTTAGTTTGGGGTAAATTAAATTTACTTTTAATAGTTTTTGAAGCAATCCTACCTAAAGAATCATAAACAAGTAATTTTTCTGTTTGGTCAGTTTTAAAATTTATTGATTTAGATAATAATTTTCTTGCCTTATCTATTTTTGTTAAAATGATTTCCATATCTTATTTAATTTACTTCTACTTTTTTTAATACTTTTTCTATTAAATTTTTATGTATTGCAAAATTTACTCCTGCATCAATATCAGCTTCTTTAGTATAAATAGCATCAATCATACCTATTAATTTACCCCTATAGTTCAGCAAAGGAGCTCCTGAATCTCCAGGATTGACTGCAGCATCAGTTTGAATAAAATTTTCTATTCTATTAAAACCTAATTTTTTTCTATTCAATGCTGAAACCACACCACAAGTAAGACTTGGTCCTAATCCAAAACTGTTCCCTATAACACAAACATCATTTCCTATAAAAATATTTCTTTTTGAAAATTTTATAGGTTTTTTTTTTGATTTTGATTTTAAAATGGCTATATCCGTTGGTTCATCCTTATATACCACTTCGGCAACCTCTTTTTGGCCTATATAATCTTCTATTTCAATTTTTGAAGCATTTTTAATTACATGAAATGCTGTTAAAATATACTCTGAAAAGTTCTCATTTTTTTTATAATTAAAATAAAAACCAGTACCTTCTGGTGCAACATCTGAAGGGGCACCAAATCCAGGTTTCTCATAACCTGGCCATGTTGGAAGTACACTTACAACTGATTTGAATGAACCTTCCCAAGTATGAGACTTTTTGTTATCAGGTAAATAACACCCAGAATTGAATAAAAATAAAATTAGAAATAAAAACCTAATTAACACTATGTACTTATAATCTTACGCTTGTGCCTGACAAAACGGAAGCTGTATCCATACCTAAATTTGTTAAGACAAAGTAAAATACAACTCCAATTATAGCAGAAGCAATTATTCCTGTCATAGCTATTTTCATATGTTCCTCCTTTTTTTATAATTAATTTGTAGCTTCTTTTAAAAATAAAACCAAGTCTATTCTATCTTTTTTGTTTTTCATTTTTTGAATAGGCATTTTTGTACCTGGCGTAACTTTATCTGGTCCTTCTTCAAATAATTTATTTATTGATTTTTCATTCCAAATTATCTTTGAGTTAATTAATGCTTCTGAATAAACATATCCATTTAATGTGCCTGCCTCTCTTCCAAAAACCTTATATAAACTTGGTCCAGCTCTTTTTTTACCATCTTTTTTAAGGGTGTGGCAAACACTACATTTCCTAGCAAATTGCTTTTCTCCATTACTAGCCTCTTTATCTGGTTGAAATCGTCTAGCTGGGCCTGGTCTTTCTAAAATTTGTGGTGGAAAATCAAAAATATGCCATCTAGTTATAAAGTCATCTAAACCTGCCACAAAAAGTGACGAGTCATTTTCTAGAATTAAATTATCCCATACAGGTCCGTTCACTGCATTAAAATCCCTTATTAATGACCAATCTAAAGTATTTAATATTATAACCCTACCTTTTGCATTACCGTAAGTTAACATATTTTTTTTTGGTAAATAAAAGGACGATAGAATAGGAATTCTATCCTCGGCAATTTTTAATAAATCTTTTTTTTCATTTATTGTTTTTACTTTTATTACTCCATCAATTGAACCGTATGTAATAAAATCCTTTCCCTCATCAACTGTAAAGACCGAAACACCCCATCCATTTTCTATTAAAGGAACAACATATTGTAATGTCTCATTATTCCACTCTATTATTTTTCCATCTGCACCTGAACTAAATAATTTTTTTTCATCTTTGTTCAATTGTAATGAATATACTGGTCCTTTGTGACCTCGTAAAAATTTGATATTTTTTTTATCTTTTATATTCCAAATACCTATTGTCCCATCCCAGCTTGCTGAATACAATTTTGTTCCATCTTTTGTAAATTCCAAATCAACTATTTTACCTTTATGACCTAATAATTTAATCGGTTCTATTTCACCATCTAATAAGATAGATTGCTTTACATCCCATAATAAAATTTGGTTATCATCACCTCCTGTTGCCAACCATTTAATATCTTCCGTAAATTTCAAGGTATTAACTGCTGCATCATGCCCTATCAAGGTCACTATATCTTTTGTTGGATTGATAGCCCATAATACTGCAGAGTAATCAAAACTAGCGCTTGCTATAATTTGTTTATCACTTGAAATCGTTAAACCCTTCACAGGGCCGCCATGAGCGCTAAGCTTTTCAATTGAATAAGCAGAATTGTTAATGAAAAATATTTTTATTATTAAAATTAAAATAATTAAAAATTTGAAAATTCTATTCATTTGATAATTAAAATAAAAAAGGCACCATTTGTAAATTCAAAAATAGTGCCTTTTATTTTTTTTAGTGATTTATTCTGCAGGCTTTATACCTGACTTCTCGTCTTCTTCTTTTACCCATAATCCATGGTGTTCTTTAGCCCAATTTCTATCAACTTCACCAGTGTTCATGGCGTCTATAGCACCTTCCATTCCTATAGAACCAATGTAAATATGTGCAATAATCATTACAATTAACACTAATGAAACTATTACATGCCAGATTTGGTTATATTGCTGTTCCTGCATAGGTGATAAGTCAGTAGGTAACCCAAACCCAAATACATTCAAAATCGCAAACGTATCTGACATCATAGATGTTGTAAAAGGAAACATTAAAGCTATGCCTGACATACTTATAGATAGCCCACCTAACATAGTAATCCAAAAAATAATTTTCTGCCCTGCATTGAATTTTCTTGCTGGAGGATGAACTCCTGCTTTAAAAATTCCACCACCTAACTTTATCCACTCCCAATCTACTTTTGTTGGGAAATTATGTTTTACCCATAGTAAAAATGATAGAGCTAATCCAGCCATAAAACCAAATGCAAGAAAATTATGGATGTACTTGCCACCTATTGTCATTGAACTAAATATTTCAGGTCCCAGAACTGGAAGTAATATATACTTTCCATACATTAAATTTAAGCCTGTAAGTGCCAACAAGACAAAAGACCCTGCCATCAACCAATGTGCAAACCTATCAATTGTCCCAAATCTTAAAATAGTTTTACCTGACATTCCTGAATCCACTCTAATTCTTCCTCTTACAAAAAAGAAAACGGCAAGAAGTCCTATAATCCCAGCCAAACCTACCGCTCCATAAAAAGAAAGCGGTCCATTTCTTAGAGCCCTCCAATTATCACCCTCTGATTGAATCATTACCGATGCGAGTTCATCTTTCATCTGAGTTGATCCCGCTTTACCAGTTCGTATATATCTCCACAAATCTGCATCTGACTTTATACCAAGTGTATTACCAGGAACCATCCCTTTCTCTTGAGCGAGAGCGTTATTTGTAGTTGAATCAATTTTTAAAAAACCTATTATCAAAATAGATAAAAGCATTGTTAAAGTAAAAATTCTCTTCATTATTTGACCCTTGTTATATTAGTTATTTTTTTGTCTATTGACATGTTGGCTTAAGGAATAAACTAGACTTTCATCTAATTTATCATCCTCTTTACCAAGATAGACACCTTTTTCATAATTAAGTATTCTATTCTGCTCTTCTTCTTTACATGAAAAAACAAAAAGTAAGGCAAACATAGAAAATAATATAAAGATATATTGAAAATTACTCTTCATCATCACATTACTAATATTTAAAAAGGCGGGTATAAATCCCGCCTTTTATTCATGTATTAGCCTTTCAATTGATATGCGGTTCCCCAGCCCCATGCTCCTGATCCAAAGCCACGAGCAACTATTCTCTCACGGAAAATATTTGCTACCATGTCTCCATCTCCAGCTAACAAAGCTTTTGTTGAGCACATTTCTGCACATACTGGCAATTTACCTTCAGAGAGCCTGTTTCTACCATATTTAGTAAATTCAGCTGCAGAACTATTTGCTTCTGGACCACCTGCGCAGAATGTACATTTGTCCATCTTGCCTCTAGATCCATAATTTCCAGCTTGCGGAAATTGAGGTGCTCCAAAAGGACATGCATAAAAGCAATATCCACATCCGATACAAAGGTCTTTTGAATGAAGTACAACACCTTGATCAGTCTGATAAAAACAGTCTACAGGGCATACGGCCATACATGGTGCATCTGAGCAGTGCATACAAGCAACTGATATAGATCTTTCACCAGGTTTACCATCTTGGATTGTAACAACTCTTCTTCTGTTAACACCCCAAGGTACTTCATGTTCATTCTTACATGCTGTAACGCAAGCATTACACTCGATGCATCTCTCTGCGTCACATAAAAATTTCATTCTTGCCATTGAAGCCTCCTTTAAGCAAGTTTAATATCGCATAGAGAGCACTTTGTCTCTTGCATTTGAGTTACTGAGTCATAACCATAAGTCATGGCTGTATTTGCTGCCTCACCTAATACGTATGGATCGGCACCTTGAGGGTATTTATGCCTAAGGTCTTTTCCTTCCATATGTCCACCAAAATGGAATGGTAAGAATGCAACTCCTTTTGCTACCCTTTCGGTAATCATAGCCATTACTTTAATCCGAGCCCCTTCAGGTGTGTTTACCCATACCATGGCACCATTTCTAATGCCTCTTGAGTTTGCATCATAAGGATTTATTTCTACAAACATATCCTGTTGCAATTCTGCTAACCAAGGGTTAGAACGAGTTTCATCTCCACCACCTTCATATTCAACAAGTCTTCCTGATGTAAGTATTATTGGATGCTTTTTAGAGTGATCCACATCTTGAATTGATTTGTAAAGTGTTGGCAATCTATAAGCTCTTCTATCAGAATAAGTCGGATAGTCCGCAACTAGATCTCTACGAGATGTATACAAAGGTTCTCTATGAAGTGGTATAGGATCAGGGAAAGTCCATACAATTACACGGGCTTTCGCGTTTCCAAATGGCGCACAACCATGCTTAATTGCAACCCTTTGAATACCGCCTGACAAATCAACTTTCCAGTTTGTTTTATCGCCAGCAACTTTGTTTATGGCATCCCGCTCTTTACTAGTAAGGTCTTTATCCCAACCTAACTTCTTAAGCATTGCCATGGTAAATTGTGGATAACCATCTTTAATTTCAGACCCTTTTGGATAAGATCCTTCAGCTAGTAAATTTTTACCTTTGTAAGCTACTCCAAATCTAGCTCTAAAACATAAACCCCCTTCTGCCACAGGCTTTGATGTATCATATAACAAAGGTGTACCTGGATGTTTCATTTCTGGATTACCCCAACACGGCCAAGGCAAACCATAATAATCTCCATCAAGTTCTCCACCAACTGCTTGCAGTGTAGTTTTGTCAAACACATGTTGATTTTTCATGTGTGCTTTTAATCTTTCTGGAGACTGACCTGTATAACCAATAGTCCACATACCTTTGTTAAATTCACGGGTTGTATCTTCAATAGATGGCTCATCACCATTAACCTTGATGTTTCTGAAGAATCTATCTGCCCAACCAAATTTCTTAGCAAACAAATAAATAATATTATGATCTGGCTTTGAGTCAAATGAAGGTTCAATTACCTTCTCTCTCCACTGAAGTGACCTGTTTGATGCGGTTACACTACCATAAGTTTCAAACTGAGTAGTAGATGGAAGTAAGTAAACACCATCTGTTCTATCTGACAACACAGCAGAAACAGTAGGATAGGGATCAATAACAACCATCAGATCTAACTTTTCCATAGCAGTCTTCATCTCTTTCATTCTCGTTTGAGAGTTAGGCGCATGTCCCCAGAAAACCATAGCTCTAACATTATCAGGTTGATCTATGTTGTCCTTATTTTCTAGAACTCCATCTATCCATCGAGACACAGGAATGCCCTTAAGATTCATAAGACTCTTTTTCTTTCCGTCTTTTGTAGTAAGAGTATCAAATTGCGACTTAAGCCAATCGTAGTCTTCTCCCCAAACTCGGCACCAGTGCTTCCATGAACCCGCTGAAAGACCATAATATCCTGGAAGTGAATGAGACAAAATACAAAAATCTGTTGCTCCTTGTACATTGTCGTGTCCACGGAAAATATTAGCTCCTCCACCTGAAGTTCCCATATTCCCAAGTGCTAATTGAAACGCACAATAAGCCCTAGTGTTATTATTTCCATTTGTATGCTGAGTCCCGCCCATACACCATATAAATGTTCCAGGACGATTATTAGCCATTATCTTTGCAACTCTTTTCAACTGAGAACCTGGAACACCAGTCACTCTTTCGGTTTCTTCAGGGTTCCATTTTGCAATTTCTTTCTTAACTTCATCCATACCGAAAACGCGTTGTCTTATAAACTGCTTGTCTTCCCACTTGTTTTCGAAAATATGCCACATAATGCCCCAGATAAGAGCTACATCTGATCCAGGACGAAATCTAACATATTCGTCGGCATGTGCTGCAGTTCTTGTAAAACGAGGGTCACAAACAATCAAAGGTGCATTATTCTGCTCTTTCGCTTTCATCAAGTGCATCAGTGAAACCGGGTGGGCTTCTGCAGGGTTACCCCCTATTACGAACATTGCTTTTGAGTTATGAATGTCGTTGTATGAATTCGTCATCGCTCCATACCCCCAAGTGTTAGCAACACCGGCTACAGTTGTTGAGTGACAAATTCTTGCCTGATGATCACCATTATTTGAACCCCAATAACCATAAAACTTTCTAAAAAGATATGACTGTTCATTATTAAACTTTGCTGAACCTAACCAATAAACTGAGTCAGGACCAGATTTTTTCCTTATATTCAACATCTTGTCGCCGATTTCATTAATAGCAACATCCCAGGAAATTCTTTTCCATTTACCGCCTTCAAGCTTCATCGGATATTTTAATCTTCTTTCACCACTAGCAGTTTCCCTTACAGATGCACCCTTAGCACAATGAGCTCCTAAATTGATTGGGCTATCCCAACCTGGCTCTTGGCCAATCCATACACCATTTGAAACTTCTGCCATTACTGTACAGCCTACAGAGCAGTGAGTACATACTGATTTTTTAATTGAAATTGGTCCACTTGCAATCTTTGCATCAGCAGATTTTATATTTGGTCCTATGATAGATGCGGCAGCTGCCAATCCACCAATGGCAAGACCAGATCCTTTGATAAACGATCTTCTGTCAACAACTTGCTGTGTTGCCTTGCCTACAAAAGACGAATTTTGGGAGCCTATCGCTATCCCTTGCGTCTTCTTTCTAAGCATATTTTACCTCCTTTAAAGTAAATAATAAAAATTAAAACTTTGCCAATTCGTAATAAGTTTTAATATGTTTAGTTTCACGATAAACACCATGAGAGTGCTTCCCGAGATTTTCAGCAGAAGCTGTTTTTGAAGCAACTGCAACAATTCCTGCACCTGCCGCAGTTGTTGCTGCACCTTTCAAAAAGTCTCTTCTACTTTTTTTTAATTTAGTCGACTTCATTTTTTTCTCCTTCATTAACGAAATCCCATTATTTTGAATTCCGACTATAAATTATCGGGAGCCTATCGCTACCCCGAAACATTCA
This sequence comes from uncultured SAR116 cluster alpha proteobacterium, assembly GCA_902533695.1. Taxonomy (GTDB): domain Bacteria; phylum Pseudomonadota; class Alphaproteobacteria; order Puniceispirillales; family Marisalimonadaceae; genus AG-426-I14. Next base: position 11,539 of record CACAMV010000003.1, on the reverse strand, counting down.
TTCTGAACGCTTCACGCTCAATTTTAATGAATTCCTTTCCTAAACTACCTACTGGAGCATAAAAAACAGCTGATTTAGATGACTCAATGTCTGTCATTAATAAATCCACCCAAGAATTTAGATGTTTTTCAAAAAATACAGATTGTTCGTTAATTGAATACAGTCTTCCAAACTTACCAGTGATTAATCCTGACATGATATCAAATAAGCTAGATACATGATCCTCAGGTTCTTTGACTTCTTTTAGACGTTCAACTCCAATTTTATTCATATCATCTCTTAATTTTGACAATGGCTTGTCATTTAGGAAACCAGTGAGATAATAAGAAGCGAAAGGTAGAAGTTCACCTCTTCCAACACCAACAAATAAATTAACATATTCGTCACTAATTTCAGATATATGTAATGTTGATGATAATTTGGAGATCAATTTTATAGATTTACCTATATTAGACTGGTCACCAGAGAGATTTTTTAAAGTATCAACTAATTCTTCACTTGGCTCTGTGCGAATCAAATTTGCAAGAAAAGAATACATATCTGCCCTCAAGGCATCCTCTTCTTCAATCCCTGCAATTGATTCAACTTCATTAACTATCAAATTGTTCCCCATACATTTGCAAGATACATACTACATAATTTTAATAACATTACCAACAAAAAAAAAATTAAGTTGTTGTTTTTAAATAATAATAATCATTATCAACTTGATAATTGTTATTATTATTATTATCAGCAGATTTAACTTTTTCTGAATGTTAAATTTTTTGGTTTAATGGTTTTTCCAAAATTTTGTTTTTTTTCTTGATCTTTTTTTTCTAGTTTTTCTTGAGATTTATTACTTATTTCAACTTCATTTGTTTTTATTTTAATGTTGTTTCCATTTTTTTCATTTTTCTTTAATATCTTTTTATTCTTATTTTTACTTACATCCTGATTTAATGTTTTTGATTCCTTTGTATCCTGCTTTAATGTTTTTGCTTCTTTTTTATTTTCTTTAGATAATTCTTCTTCACTCTCTTCATTTTTTTTAATCTCTGGATTAAAATGGCCTTGTCCAACTATATAAGACGTTTGAAGATCCTCAACAACAGTGGCAGCATCAGTAAAATCTTCAGCATAATCATTAATCTCTGAATCAGCAAAACTAATTACAGGATTCAATCTCCAAAGCCTCCTCATAGCAAGTCTCTTTAATCTTTCTGGTATTGATTTTTTAAAAAAAACATTCAAGTCTTCTTCTTTTTTTATTTTATTAGGATCAGGTAAATTTAATTTGTCTAAAACTTCATCATCAGAAAAATCTGCATATTTTTTATCAATTTCCTTATTACTTTCCAAAATTTGATTTTTAATTTTATTTTTATTATTTTTTGATTGTTTCTTTATTTCATCTTTTTCGAGACCTGATTTTCTATCTGACCATCTTTTGAAAAAATTTTTATTTTTATCTGCTTTCATTTATTTTTATTAGTGATAATTTTGATTTTTTTTCTTTAATCTTTTATCACCTCCCCTTAATATATTTTCATCAATTTTAGCCCTATCTCTTTTTCTTTTAATAAATAGTTCTGGCTTAAAGTGCTTTTCAACAAATTTTTCTAATAGATTTGATATTGGTCCGTCTAGAGGCACTTTTTTTATAATATCTTCTCCTGAATCCTCATAATCCTGAATATTGTAGGGTGACAAAGATACCTCTGCCAAATGAATATCTATACCCTCGTGTAAAAATAATTCTTCTAAATCATCTTCACAGGATTCTTCTCTTAAAACTATGTAAATAGATGGGTCAGAAGATTGTAAGTTTTCTGCATAAGCCTCAGCCTCAGCTCTATGAAGATCAATAGAAGCTTCAGCAAAAAAATAATTATCTATATCACTAGAAATTTTCTTATCTGCAGATCTTAGTGGTAAAATTGCAACATTATTAATAGGGGGGAATCCATCTCCAGACGCGATGTCTAATAAAATAAGATCATGTATATCCCACTCGTAAGGTTGCCATTTATTATCCAATTTTTTTTTTTCAAAAATAATTTTGACTGCGATTAATAAATGTTTGTTTTCTTCTAATTTAACCATTTTATAACAATTTTTAATGAACATAATGTTATAAAAAAAAAAATCAAATAATAAAATATATTGAAAATAAAATTTTACACAACATACTCTAATAGTTAAGGATACAAAATTATGAAGTTTAACAAAAAAGAAACATTAATTTGTAATTGTGAAAATACAATGAAAATTGATGGAGAAAAATTGGCTAAGGCTTGCAATGTATCCTCTTGTGAGGTTTACACTAACCTTTGCAACAGTGAGTTGGAAATTGTTGGCAATAAATTAAAGGATGCAAAAGAAAGAAATTCTAAAATTAAAATTGCCTGTACTCAAGAAATTGAAACTTTTGAAAAATTTTCTGAAGAGAATGATTTTGAGCCACCCGAAACATTTAATATTAGAGAACTATCAGGATGGTCTAAAGAAGGTCATAAAACTATTCCTAAAATGTCCGCATTGATTAAACATGCACAAGAAAAAAAATACACTACTCCAAGTTTGAACCTAGTTTCTCATGGAAGATGTCTAGTATATTTTGATTTGAAAGACAATTTAGAACATTTAGATGAAATTGCTAAATTTTGTTCAAAACTGTCTCGTCATCTTGGTATAACTTTGTTAATAAAAAATTATACTCAAATAAATTATAATAATAATTTTAAATATCAAGTTTGCATAGGTACTATCAAATCTGTTGCTGGCTATTTTTCTAATTTTAAAATAAATATTGACGGTTTCTCAAAGTTAAAGCCCAGTAGCAAATCAGATATAGCTTTTTATCAAGAAGAAGACGGTGTTGAAACTGATTGTGATCTTATAATAGATTTTACAAATGAAAATATAATTAGTTCTCATCATAGAAGAGACGGATATTTTAAATCAAATATAAATAACCCAAAAGCTCTTTTAGAAATTTATACAGAAACAATTGAAATGATAGGAGAGTTTGAAAAGCCACTTTATGTAAAGTTTGATGAAAACCTCTGTGCGCATTCAAGGAATCAAATTTCAGGATGTACAAATTGTTTAGATATATGTCCAGCAAATGCAATTGAAACCAGTGGAAATATAATTAAAGTAGACCCAGGTATATGTGGCGGTTGTGGGTTTTGTGGTTCTGTTTGTCCGTCAGGAGCAATTCAAACTGACTATCCTAAATTAGACTTTATTTTAAAAGAAACAAAAATAATTCTTGAATCATACACAAATGCCGGTGGTAAAAATCCTGAAATAATATTGCATGATCATGATTATGGAAATCAATTAATTGCTATTTTGTCAAGACATTATGACGGTCTCCCTGCAAACTTAATTCCATATGAGTTACATTCAACTGGTAGAATAGGTCATGATTTAATTATTTCACTGATAGCACTGGGCTATGAAAAGATATATGTTTTAATTAACCCTAAACTTTTATCTGAACACAGCCATATTCCACTTCAAATAGATTTGGCAAAATCCATGCTTAGTCGTATCAAAAATACTAATGAAAACTATTTAGCTATTATTGATATTAATGACCCTGAGGAAATCAATAAATTAATTTACAAAAATAAAAATGGTTTAAAAATTCAAAATTCCTCGTTCAGCCCATTAGGCAAACCCAAAAGCATTGTAAAAATAGCAATGAAAAGTTTGTATAAAAATGATAAAGATGTAATCGCTTTACCAGAAGGATCTCCCTACGGAACACTTGATATAGATGTCGATAAATGCACTATCTGTCTGTCATGTGTGAGTGCATGTCCAGCTAGTGCGCTTCAAGATAGCCCTGATTCGCCTCAGTTATCTTTTAGAGAGGATGCTTGCCTTCAATGTGGGATATGTGTTGCAACTTGTCCAGAAAATGCCATTAAGCTTCAACCTCAATATAACCTTAATGATGACTCTATGTCCGCAAAAGTAATCATTGAAGACAAGCCTTTTGATTGTATTTCATGTGGAAAAACCTTTGGATCAACAAAATCAATAGAAAAAATTTCTGAAAAGCTAGAAAAACATTCCATGTTTGGAACTAAGAAAAAGCTAGATATTTTAAAAATGTGTGAAGACTGTAGAGTTGGAGCAATGTTTGAGTCTAATGAAAAGATGCTAGATGTAGGAGAAAGACCAAAACCTAGAACAACTGATGACTATTTAAATTAATTTTATGAATAATTAACCAATGGCAAATTAATTAATAAGTTTTGAGGTTTAAATTTAACAACAGAATCTTTGTTAGCTGATAGAGCTAAGTAAACTGGTTTATCAAGCATTTCTTTAGAAAACCCTTCGTTAGATTGTAACTTAAACAAACAAAGTATTTGTTTCAATTTATTTTCAGATATTATTTTGCCATTGTATAAATCGTTCAAGATAGAGGATGAATCGGCATCTAAACCAATATGCCAAGTCCATTTTTGATCTTCAACTTTTTGTAAAGGAGTAACTGTAACCTTTATCATAAAAAAGTGGAAAATCCATTTTTCAATTACTCTTGCTAAAGCATCAAGTCCTGGTTTAGAGTAAGCTATATCAATAGAAGTATCAAACCTATCAGATCTTTCCCAATAATAATCTGAAGTACTTTCACGTAAAATATCTATGTCAACATTTTGAGATTTTTTACTATTTTTAATGTTCTGAAAATTTTGAGCACGAAGATTAACAATTTCTTCATCTGCTAACATGATTTCATCTTCGGCCAAACTTACAACCTGGCTACGAAAAAACAATTCTGAAACTCTCGCTTGCAAAGGAAACGGTTCATTGTCTAAAATGTTTCTTAAAATATTTTGAACTAATTGGTCCAAAAACAAAGGTGGAAAATTTATATTTTCTCCACGAGAAAACTTCAAATATGCCTCTTCAATATTTTTACAACCAGTTAAATAATCTCTAAAATTCAATATCATTTGATAATTAAATTTTACATCTTTATCTTTGATTTTTTCTAGCTCTTGATCACTGACTTTTGCAAACGAATCTTTAAGAAGTTTCTCATTTAATTTAATTTCTGCTTCACATGATTCTTCAACAATTTCAACTTCTGGCCTGAGAAAATAGGCTTTAACAAAATCTTTAGTAATTACAAGTTTCCCTTGGGGGTCTTTCTCAAGAAGATGCCAGCCTGATGTTAACCAAAAATCTATTTTATTCATCTAACTTTTTTAATCCTCATCAACAAATGTCCATATCTTTTGCTCAGCACAAGAATCTGCCTTCGGTAAATGCCTAAAATTTTCTTTTATACCTTCTGATGTCATTTCTCTTGAAACACTTATCAAACTTCCTTTATCATGTTTTCTACACAAATCTAACATCAAGTTAATCTCGTCATCAGCTGCCTTGTTTGCGTGTTCAAATGAAGGTGCTTTATAATTTTTAAAAAAATGCTTTGACAATTTTAACTTTAAATCTCTTAAATCTATTTCTTCAACTTCTGCTAAACTTATCAATGTTGAATAACCGAAACTTGGAATCCCCAAAAATGCATTAGAAAAAGCTTGTTTTCTCTTTCCTTTTAAGGTCTCTGCATTTAAATCAAAAAAACTAAAAGTCCCCACGACGGCTAATTCTCCTTCCATTGCTACAGAAGGGAAAATATTTAAATCCGATTTATCAAACCTAATTGTTTTAGCATATTTCATTTAAGGACAATCTCCTTCAAATCATTAAAAACTTCAACCGGCGACAAAAATATTTTTTTATTTTTATCTTCTACAATAGCAATACCATTTTCATCAATTGCCAAAAACTTCATTTTATTTTTGTTTGGTAAATGAATTGATTTATTTTCATCTATTCTTTGATTCCACATCTTAACTACTGGAGCAAAACCTTCTTCTTCCCATTGGTTTAACCATGCCAAAAAATGTCTACAAACTGATTCAATCATCCTAGTTCTAGAAATAAACCCTGCACCTTCGGTTTCCAAAGATGTTACGGAAGGATCAGGATGATCTTGCTCAATATTTTCAGACTGTTTTAACTTTAATTTAAGACCCAAAATTAACCACTCTGGTATTTGATCATCATTTTTTTGGTTATCTATTGCATAATTAATAACCCCAGCTTCTCCTCTATTTAAATAAATATATCCCGGGAAAGAATAGCTTACAAGCACTTCTGGAGGAGCCAAAGCTCCTATGGCGTCTCCTGCAGCAACCATCATGACATAAATAATTTGATTACATTTGTTCTTATTTATTTCTGGGTTTAACAAAATTGCTATATCAACTATATCAGACCTTTCAGAATAAAAAACTGTTCCTGTGTCAGATTTTTCAATTGAAGATATTGCTTTTTTAAAAACATTCACTTCTTTTGAAACTTTTTCTGCCTTCAAAAGAGGGGGAAGTTGGGGTTCATCATCATCATTTGCAGGATCTAATTCATAATATAGACTCATTTTCTCCACCTATAATTTAATTAATTTTATCAAGTTCTTTGAAATAGTTTTATAAGTTGTAGATTGAATTGAATCTGGATTAGAAATCATCATTGGTATACCAGAATCCCCACTTTGACGAAGGTCAGCAGATAGGGGTATTTTGCCTAATAAATCAATATTTCTTTTCTTAGCTTCTAACTCCACACCATCCTTACCAAAAATATGATCTATCCTACCACAATCAGGACAAGACCAATATGACATATTTTCAATCATTCCTAAAATAGGAACCTTTGCTTTTTGAAACATAGTTACTGCTTTTAGAACGTCTAAAAGTGCTATATCTTGAGGCGTAGATACTATTACTGCTCCCGACAAATTAACCTGCTGAGCAAGTGAAATCTGGATATCTCCTGTCCCCGGAGGCAAATCAATTATGATTACATCAAGTTTCCCCCATGCTACAGAATCTAACATTTGGGTTAAAGCTGATTGCACCATTGGTCCTCTCCAAATCATTGCCGTATCATCTGGTACCAAAAGACCCATTGACATTAATCTAACACCATAATTTTCTAAGGGATTTACTATATCATTTCCAACTGAAGATGGCCGCCCGCTTATCCCAAGCATTCTTGGTTGTGATGGGCCATAAACATCAGCATCAAGCAATCCTACACTCATACCTTCTAGTTTCATAGCAATGGCTAAATTGACAGCAGTCGTAGACTTCCCTACACCGCCTTTCCCTGATGCAACAGCAAGAAATCTTTTTATGTTTGTTTCGAAAGTTTTTTTAATTTCTTTCTTTTCCGTTTCCATTTTTAACCCATCTTTATTATCATGAGAAATAAGTGCGACATGAACTAAAAGTCCCTTTTTTAATTTTTTTAGAGAATTTTCTGCTAACTTTCTTATCGGTTCCATCGCTAAACCACGATGCGCCGGAACCTCAAGTGAAACAAATATATTCTCTTTTTTTATTAAAATATTTTTAACCAAGCCAAGTTCCACAATATTTTTGTTTTGCGAAGGATCAAAAATATTTCTTAAATTGTTTAAAATATCTTTTTCTAAAATATTAGTCATCTTTAGTTGGGGTAATTATCTTTGAAGAAATAGTGTGACTTAAATTTAATTCATCTATTTTCATTTCTAAATTAATTACATATTCTTTACTATGAACCATACTTCCATTTGTAAGTTTTGATTTTAGTTTTTCATCAATCAATTTATGCATCTTAACACCAAGATTTTTAAGAATCTTTCTTATTGACATTTCTGATTTTGACATTTCTTCTGGCAATTTTTTTTTCATAAACTTTCTCCTTAACTATAAATTTGGATCAGCAAAATTTTCCCTCATCATATCAATAAACTGTGAACTCATATGCTGAACGAATTTTTCATGATCTTCAATTTCTATTACATTTTTACCTACATGAGCTGAATATCTGGCTGCGGCGTAAAGCATCGCAAACTTAAGATCAGTAGATTTAATTGTTTTATTTTTTGTATTTGCTAGCGAGATAAAGTGATCAGCAATTTTTAAAAAATTTTTACCATCTAAAACGTGCTGCTTACTCACCGGTTCTTTGGAATCGTTTGGCCGATCATGCCATTTTGGAAAATCCATTTTTAACCCATACTTAAAAATTATTTTATTTTCATTCTAATATATATTCTATAAAATAGAAAAATCATCCTTTTTTTGAAATCAACTATATAAAGAGTGTAATTATGACTGAAATATGGGAATTAGAAGGAAACAAAATAAGAAACTTATTTAAATCTAAAAAGATTTCCTCAAATGAGATATTAGATTCTATGGAAAAAAGATTCCAAGAAGTAAATCCAAAAATAAATGCAATTCCAGAAGAAACTTTTGAATATGCTAGAAAAATATCAAAAAAACTTGATGAAAAATTAATGAAAAATGAAAAGCTTGGTCTATTGGCAGGTATCCCTATTACAATAAAAATTAATACTGATCAGACTGGATTTGTTTCAACAAATGGCTTAAGAATACAAAAAAACCTTACTGCAAAAAAAGATGGTACAGTCGTTCAGAATATTCAAAATGCTGATGGGATTATAATTGGTAGGACCAATACCCCAGCATTTAGTATGAGATGGTTTACAAATAACTCTCTTCATGGTCACACCTTAAATCCTCATAACAAAAAAATAACACCTGGCGGATCATCTGGAGGCGCTGCTTCTGCGACTGCTTCAGGTATAGGATCAATTGGACATGGTACTGATATTGCTGGTTCTATACGTTACCCTGCTTATGCTTGCGGTATTCATGGACTAAGGCCTAGTTTAGGTAGAGTTCCAATGATCAATTATAGCGCACCAGATAGGTTTATCGGAGGACAAATTATGGCTGTTTCAGGCCCTTTAGCTAGATCAATTAAAGATTTGGACATAGGTCTACAAGCCATGAGTGTAGGAAATTATGATGATCCTTGGTGGACACCAGTAAGTTTTGAACTACCACCTCTTCCTAAAAAAATTGCGCTTGTTACAGAAATAAAAGGCCTTAAAACTGAAAAAATAATTGTAGATAATCTTAATTTAGTGGCGAAGGAATTGGAGAAACTAGGATGGGATATAGAAAACGTTGAAGGACCGAATTTTGAAAAAACAGCTCATTATCAAGCAGTTTTATGGTTGGCGGAGTTTAGGAGATCTTCTGCTGAAGCTATAGCAAAAGAAAATGATCCTGGGGCAAATTTTGTTTTCAATGAAATGTCTAAAAAATGTCCTGATACATCCATAGAAAAATTCATGGATGCGCTTCAACAAAGAGCAACTCTAGCAAGAGAGTGGAATCATTTTTTTGAAAAATATCCATTGATATTATGCCCTGTCTCAGGCAATCCACCCTTTGAGGATTTAAAAGACATAAAATCAATTAAAGATTTTGATGAGGTTTTTTCTTCAATGTTACCTCAAATAGCTCCACCCTACTTAGGATTACCAGGATTAACTTTTTCCAACAGAATCACGGAAAATAAAATCCCCTTAGGAGTACAGTTTATTAGTAGGAGGTTTCGAGAAGATAAACTTTTAGAAGTTGGTTATGATTTAGAAAATTCTTTTAAAAAGATCCAACCAATTGATCCAAATTTTTAATTTAAAATTCATTTGATTTTGAGGTTAAAAATTTATAAATTACAATCATATTGTAAATATAAATATTGATGAAAGTTAAGGTGATATTTTTCTAAAAATTTATTAAAAGTTTCTTTTTTAAATACTTGATCGTCAATCAATTGTTTTTGAGATGTAATTTGATTTATGGAAAAAAATACTGTTAAAATAACTTATGCTGAGTCTTGGCTTCCATTCCATCATAGACTTTTTATAAATATTGTAGAAACTTGTTCTGCCAGAATAGCATTAAAAAAGCGATACGAGTCTTATACTGAAAAGGTAAAAGATAAAAAAGGTAATGCTTTATGGGATCAAGCAATTAATTCTTTGGGAATAATTTATCCTAAATTTTCACTCCCCCAAAAGAATAAAAAAAGAGGACTAGTAATAGCTGCAAATCATCCATTTGGCGTGACAGATGGTGTTTTTTTAGCTTGGATTGCCTCAAGGATAGACCCAAACTTTAAAGTTATTGCTCATGGAATACTACAAAAAGAAACTTCTTTATCTCACAGTATTTTACCAATTGATTTTAGCAATGCAAAAGATGCCATGAGGAAAAATGTTAAAGTAAGGAAAGAGGCTATAGAGATTTTAAAAAAAAATGGTGTTATAGCAATTTTCCCAGCGGGTGGGGTTGCTTGGTCAAGAAAAAAAGGGGAACCAGTTCAAGAAGATGATTGGAAACCAATGTTGGGCAAAATTATTAACGCTTCTAAAGCTGATCTTTTGCTTACTAAGTTTGAAGGTGCAAACTCCAAGTGGTTTCAAATGGCATCGAGAATTCATCAAACAGTTAAACAAAGTCTTTATTTGTATGAGATCAGGAAAAGCCTTGATAAACCCATAAATTTTAAAGTTTGTAAATATTTTAAGAATGAGGAATTGCCAGTTTTAGATGATAAAAACTTAGCTTTATCTCTTCAAAAAGAAATTGAAAAATATTAATTGGTGAAAAGCTTCCCAGCTTTAGCCTTTAAAGTTGGTGGTACAGAAGTTCTCTTTAAAAAAGTGTCAGCCTTTTTAGGATCTAAAAATCTATTACCGGCCTTTTTAATTTCTTCATCAGGTACTTTATTGAGAGGAGTATATTTAGGATGATGATGATCCAAAAAAGGATTATTTCTTGCTGCATTGTAACAGCAAAGTAAAGTCCATCTCCTATCATTCGACCTATTGCTATCTGACCTATGAAGAGTGTTACAATGGAAAAATAAAACATCACCTGGATTAATTTCGCAATAAATTAATTCCAAATTCTTTTTTGCTTCTTCTACTCTTTTGAGATCAACTCCAACTTGACCACTTTCTAATAGAGCATGATCAATTCTACCTATGTGATTAGATCCTGACAAAATTTGTAAACAACCATTTTCTTTAGTACATTTGTCAAGGGCAATCATAGCAGTAGCCATATAAGGAAACAAACATCCATTATTGTACCAATATCCATAATCTTGATGCCATTCCCAAGCACCTCCTTCAAGAGGTTCTTTTGCAGTTATTTTCGAGTGATAATGATAAACTTCACCACCTAGTAAATCTTCCATAGTGTCAACTAATTTAAATGATCTTGCAGTAATACCATAAATGCTGTCATCAGGATGATTCCAAGCTGCCATCTTTGTAATTAAACCTTCTGAATCCTCTCTGTCATAAAAAAATTTTCTTATAGCAGGATCTTGATTAGATGCTCTTTGTAACAATTCCGTTTCTTCATCATCAAAAAAATTTTTAATAATTACATAACCATTTTTTAAAAAATCTGATCTTTGACTTTCATTAAGGACAGTAGGCATCTAAAGTAACTCTTCTTTCTATTTATTTTCCTGTAATTTTATTGCATCTCTTTTTTCTGTATACCTTCTCAAAGTACTTGATGGTATATCTTCGGTAACCTCGGCATTTTCAATTTCTAATTCATTTAAAACATTTTCT
>CACAMV010000002.1 GCA_902533695.1 uncultured SAR116 cluster alpha proteobacterium | reverse complement strand
TCTGGGAGGAGGATTTTTAGGTTTTACAGTTTTTTCGTTAACCTTAAAACCTATGCTAGGTAAAATAAAATCTTTGTTAATACTTGTTATATTAATTGGGCCCCATAATTGTCTTGCTTCAAATTGTTCACTTTCCAATGTTTCTGGCAAAGTTCTTACTCTTCCAGCGGGGACGTTAAATTTATTTAAAAGTACTTCTAATTCCTCTGAAGTTTTTGTAATAAATCTTTTTTGAAACTCTTCTCTTAACTCAGTTTGATTATCTCTTCGATATTTTTCTGATTTCCACTTTTCTTTATCAAATGGTTGAATAGTATCTAATGCATCACTCAAGGAAGAAAATTGCACATAATTATTAGCAGCAAGTAGAATTGGAGAAGTTTTTGTTTGAAACATCCCAGAAGAAGGTGATCCACTTTGAGCTTCATTTCCCATTTGAGTTGGCATCCATCCAGAATTCAGATGTTCTGTAACCATATTAGCCATTAATAATAGTGAGGTATCAAGCATAGCAACATCTAATCGAACAGCTCTATTTGATTGTTTAACTTCATGAAGTGCAGACACAATAGCAAAAGCTGCATTTAAACCTGTAGAATAATCAATATATGGAGCACCTACTTTAGTTGGTCCGCTCTCTTTAGTTCCTGTGGTAGTCATTATACCTGACATAGCTTGAACAACATGATCATATGCACCTCTGTCTTTAAAGGGTCCATCTTGACCAAAAGCAGAAATAGAACAATAAATGATTTTACTATTTAATTTTGATATATCATCCCAACCCAAACCAAGTTTTTCTGATTTTCCAGGTGTCATGTTCTCAACAAACACATCAGCACTCTCAATCAATTTGAGTGCAATATTTTTTCCCTTTGAAGATTTTAGATCAATTTGAATAGATTTTTTCTCAGAATTCTGAACTAAAAAAGAAGTTCCCATGGATTTTCCTGTAAGTTCTTTATCTTTGCCTCCAACGCGGGTCCAATCGCCATTATCAAGATTTTCTATTTTAATTACTTCAGCGCCCAACAAGGCCAGTTGATATGTGCTGTATGGTCCAGCTAAAACACTTGTCAAATCTATAACCTTTATACCCTTAAGAGGTTTATACATTATTCACTCCAAAAAAAATAATTATTGATAGAATTTTTAAGTTTAGAAAAAAAATATTATGCCATTCCGACAGGCTCATCAAATTCTTTTACTTTTTCTCCTGGTCTCTCAGAAATCATTTCCTTCAGTTCTTTTTTAAGATGACTATTACTATTATCTTCATATAAATTATTCATTTCATAAGGATCATTTGATAAATTGTACATCTCACCAGCACCGCTGTTTTTTTCTATCGTAAGTTTTGCTTCTTTAGTTCTTACAGTATAAAGCTCAAGCTCAACTCCACATCGACTAGCGTTAACCTTCCATTCACTATGAGCAACATCTCTTGTTTTTTTGTTTTTTATCACAGGGATTAAAGACCTACTTTGAGCTTCAACAGGCAGTTCTGCTCCTGCCAAATCACAGATAGTAGCAGGAATATCTAAAGTAGAAACAGGATCTTTAATAATTTGATTACAAGGAATGTTTATGCCATTCATTATTAAACCAACCCTTAATAAACCTTCATATGGTGTTGGTCCTTTTAAATATAACCCATGATCTCCAAGTAAGTCACCGTGATCTGTAGAATAAATAATTATTGTATTTTTATCTAGTCCTAGTCTTTTTAATTCATAAACTATTCTACCTACATTATGATCAATTAGAGAAATCATACCAAAATAATTGGCTGTCATTTCTCTTAATTGAACTTCTGTTTGATCCTCTGATCTAGATAGTTTTGCCCTAAAAAACTTTAATTGTGGATCTGCTAAATTTGGTTCACTTTCTAATGAGGCCTTGTGCCACCAAGGTCTATTATCTAAATCTTTTTTTCCTTCAACTGGTAAATCAATTTCATCTAAATGATACATAGTACTCCATGGAATAGGACAATCAAAAGGATGGTGAGGATCTGGGAATGAAATCCATGAACAAAAAGGTGTGTTTTCTTCTTGATTATTTAAATATGCAATAGCCCTATCACCACACCATGTACTTGAATGGAGTGCAACAGGCATTGAAGAATGCCATGTTTGAGCGGCTCCATGACCTCCAAGAGCAGGTTTATGCCAAATATCAAATATTTCAGGGCCACCTGCCTCATCAAATACAAATCTTTCAAAGTGCTGTCCCTCTGGTGGCAAAGTTGGTCCCTTTTCTTTATACCAATGACCTAATGTCATTAATTCAACATAATTAAAGCCCATATAAGGACCATACCACTCCGGCCCAAATGTTTTTGAACTAAACTTACATTCAGGTGTTCCAGTTGGTTCAAATGTTGATGAAGTAGCAAAGTGAGCCTTACCAATAAAAGATGTCTTATAACCTGCTCTATTTAGTTGTTCTGCAAAACCTTGTTCGGCTACTTTAGCTCTTAAATCTATACCGTTATCGCAAACCCCATGAGTAAAAGGAAGTTTTCCTGTTAAAATGGAAGCTCTTGAAGGTTGGCAAACTAAATTTGGAGTTATGCAAGAGTCAAACCTTGTTCCAGTGAGTGCTAATTGGTCAAGATGAGGCGTTCTAATTTTCCTTCCTGCGAAACCATAGCAATCAGCTCTTTGTTGATCTGAAGTAATGAATATTATATTTGGTTTTTTAGTCATAAAATCAAACCTTTTTTGTTTGAGTATAAATATATAACTTAACAATATGAAATAAAAATATTTAAGTTGTTTATAAAAATTTTTTATGGCTTTTAAATAATGAAGTTCTTCCTTTTAATGTTAAGAAAAAAATAATTAAATAAACTTATAATTGATTTAATGTTTAAAAACTTAACGAAAAAAAATTTAAAATGGCTTATCACCTTTTATTGTAACTCTTCTACCTTTTCTTTCATTTGGGTAATAATCCCAAAGGACTTTGTGCATTGTGCACCTGTTATCCCAAAAAGCTAAGTCATTATGATTCCATCGATACCTGATTTGGAATTTTAGTTGTTCGCAATGATCATATAAAAAATTTAAAATTAAATCACTTTCATTTTTATTTAAACCATCGATTTTTGTTGTAAAATTTCTATTTACAAAAATTGCTTTTTTCCCTGAATCAGGATGTGTTCTTACAATTGGATGCAATGAATAAGGACACAAAACATCTTTATCTGACACCCCTCTTTCTTTATATCTGCCTTTATAAATATGTTCTGACTCATGCCAAGCCTTAAGATTCTCAACAAACTTTTTAAACTCTTTGCTTAAATTTTCATAAGCTAAATACATGTTTGTGAATAGAGTGTCACCTCCACAATTGGGAATAATATGCAATTGTAACATAGTACCCAGTGGAGGTTCTTCATCACATGACACATCAGAATGAAAATTTTCACTTCCATCGGAGATTTTGCTGTCCTTGGTCGTATGAATTTCAAATATTTCTGGAAAACCTCTCATAGTAGGTGCCGCAGGGTGGTAATGAAGAGGTCCAAAAGCTTTTCCTAATTCAATTTGAACTTCTGGATCAATTTCCTTTTGTTCTTGAAAGAACAAAACCTGATATTTCATAAAAGCTTTTTTCATTGTTTTTAACTCAGTGTCTGTAATTTTTTTAGATAAATCTATTCCCTTTACTACAGCACCTAAATTAGGAGAATAAGGTTTTATGTCTATCTTAGTATTGATGTCTTTAATTTCGTTCATTACCATCTCAAATTAAAAAAATATTATATCAAAAATATTTGTTTTTTGTAATATTAAATAAAATAAGTAAAAATTTTATTATGAAAACTACTAAAGTTCTTGTTCCATCAGGTGTTTTAGGGCTAGGTTTTGACCTTACAGCATTTAAAAATGGTCTTAAATTATCACCTGATATAATTTCGATAGATGGTGGCTCAACAGATAGTGGACCTTTTTCTTTAGGAACTGGAACTTCAAAATATTCACGAGCTTCCATTAAATCTGAGTGGAAAACACTAATGAAAGCAAGACAAAAACTAAATATTCCATTAGTCATTGGTAGCTGTGGAACATGTGGAACTAATAACATGGTCGATTGGATGGAAGACATAACCATAGAAATTTCAAAAGAATTAAATCATAAGGTTAAAATTGCAAAACTATATTGTGAAATTCCAAATAATCAACTTTTAAAAAATTATAAAAATGGTCTATTAACCGATCTAGAACCTAAGGTTAAAATTAATGAAAAATTAATTAAAAGTATAACTCATGCAGTAGCTTTAGCTGGAGCTGAGCAAATTCAAGCAACATTAGATAAAAAAGCTGATATTATTTTAGCTGGTCGAACAACAGATACTGCTATAATTGCAGCTTTGCCATTATTAAATGGCTCTCAACCAGGAATAACATGGCACGGAGCAAAAGTAGCAGAGTGCGGCGCACTTTGTTCTACGGACCCGACAAGTGGTGTTATAATGATTGAGTTTAATGATAATGATTTTATTATTTATCCATTGTCAAAAAAAGCTAAATGCACACCTGAAACTGTCTCTGCCCATATGCTATATGAAAATGCAGACCCCTTTATTCTTCATGAGCCTGGTGGGTATATGAATGTTAAAAAAGCAACTTATAAGGCTATAAATGAAAAAAAAGTTCAAGTGAAAGGAGCACAATGGATAAAAGAGAAAAACTATTATGTAAAATTGGAAGGGGCTCGTATCTCTGGCTATCAAACATCATCTTTAGTTCTTCTAAGAGATGAAAGGTATGTAAAAAATGCTGAAAATTGGTCCTCTAAATTAAAATTATTTTTGATTGAAGAAATAAAAAAACGTATGAATTTGAAAACTAAAGATTTTGATCTTGAATTTCGTCATATTGGAAAAAATGCTACCCTAGGAGATTTAGAACTAAAAAATTCTAGGCCAATAGAAATCGGTGTTTTATGCATAGTAACTTCAAAAAGCATGGAAATATCTGTTGAAATATCAAAACTAATAAATCCATTTTTGTTACATTATCCCCTAACTAAGTATGAAGAATTGCCTACATTTGCTTTTCCATTTTCTCCAGTTCATTCTGAGAGAGGAGCTTTATATGAATTTTCGTTAAATCAAAAATTAAAATTAAATGATCCAATGTCAATTTTCAAAATAGAGTTAAAAGAAACATAAAATGAGAAAATTAGGTTCTATTGTAAATAATATTAGGTCTAAAAATGCTGGACCCTATTGGGTAACAATTGACATATTTTGTAAAAATAAAAAAAATTATAATGATATTAAAAATAAATTAAATATTTTGTTACTGAGCAAGCTCTTCAAAATCAAAAAAGAAAAAATTAAAACCTTCAAAATTGATAATCTGAATGTAATTAAAATCTCTTTCCCGAGATTGTTAGTTCAAGGCCATATGAATGACAGAGATATGCATGGCGCACAGTACTCTGTGATATTATCAGAAATTATCCTATAATTTTTTTAACCCATTCAAAAATTATTTTGTTTATTAACTTGGGTTTTTCAATAGAAATGTAATGCCCTGTGTTTCTAAAAATTTTTGTTTCAACTTTTGATGAATTAGATCTAATAAATTCAATGAAGTTTACCTTTTCATTCCCTTTTATTGGTGCTCTATTTCTTTCTTTATCAAGCTTTGTACTTTGTAAAATTAAAATTGGAAGATTTATTTCATGAAGTATACCTTCTAAACAATGGGCATCGAACCATATTACATTTCTTCTTAGTGGAAGTGAAAAATTTGGGGGCACGTTTATTGCTCTTTTTATAATTTTATTTTTTTCATTTTCAAACTTTTTGCTAAAAAACATTGATCCAAAAATATGCTTCAAAGTCGATGAATAATCTGAATCCCTTATAGATTTTTCAAAATTATTTAAAACTTCTCCATAACTTTTGGAATCTGAAAATTTACTTCCATCAACTAAAACCAAGCCTAAAGTATTATTTTGGAATCGATTTGCTAAATTGATGGCTACTCTAGTTCCCATGCTATGACCTATAAAAACAAATTTTTTTTCCATATGTTTATTTAGAATATTTTCACAATCAGTAGTAATTTGTTCTATACTCATTGGCAGATTGAATTTATTTTTACCATCATGCCCTCTTAAAGTAGGGGCAAACACAGTAAAACTAGTCTTAAAAAAATTTAATTGCTTTTCCCAACCTTCTGATCCTGAACAAAAACCATGAATAAAAAAAAGGAATATTTTTGTTTTTCTAAAATTAAAATTGTTGTTTTTTTTATTTTGTTTTAAAATTAATTTGTCCACTAAAAATTTCAGACAAGCCTTTCCATCCAATATTCATAGCCGCATCAACTATTGACAAACCTGGACAAAACTCTTGCCTATTAAACTGCTTATAATTTGGATGTAAAAAATTTTGATATATCAATTTTATATTTTTACTTTCAAATATTTCTTCTTTTTGATATTCATCAGAACCTCCGCCACACATATATATATTGCCACCAACACATTTAGTTAAAAAACACAATAGTTCATTAGATGATTGAGCATGTTTGATTGTGGAAGATCTCCTAAGATTTGAGGTATTAATATTAATTTTTTTACATATGGTAATAATTGAATTAATATTATATTCAGCAATATTGTTGTTTTTGTTCTCTAACAATGGTTCAAAAACTTCCATGGTTTCTAGATAATAAGGGTGCTTATTATAGTTGTTTTTAACAGTTTTTAAAACTTTTATTCTCCAGTTTCCTTGCTCTAAAAATGACATTTCGTTTATTTTTAAAGTGCCATGATAGTCTCTATCTACTGAAGCTGTTACCCATTTAATATTATTTGAAACTAGTAATCTTACCCTATTAACCCAACTTCCGCCTTTTTTAGGAAATTGTACATCATCCAAAAAAATAAATATGTCACTAACAGAAATTTTATTAAAATAACCAAGCCAGGGAAAAAAGTTTGGTTGATGAATCGCAACTATTTTCTTTGTCATAAATTGTAATTTTCTTAAAGAAACTTCATTCAAATATAGGTTTCCAACCTTGACATTTTCTTCCATGCTCCTGAGAAGTTTTTTTATGCATATTTATCATATACTCCGCTCTCCCATTGGCACATCTTTCAATCCTTTTTAAAGGTGGCAAAGGTTCTGGAGTCCACCAAACTGGATGAGTTAGTGCATGTAGAAAACGAACATTATCATCTGAAACAACATCAAATAAAGATTTATGCCTCCAATAACCATTGGAGTCTGAACAATATTGATATTTCTCTGCCAATTTTGAACTGTATGAATTGACTAATCCTGAAATCTCTTGTTGATTTAAAGTAGATAAGACTTCCTTACTTGGATTGTGAAAGCTAAGTGCTTTAATCTGCGTTTTTATTTTTTTTTCTAATAAGTTCTTTGCATTAAATATATTTTTTTTTGCCTCTATGGTAGAAAGATTTCCATCACCATTTGAATTTATGTGATAATGCAGTCCAAACTGATGATTCATTCCCTTTATTTCATCTAAACATCTTATGACAGAAGGATCATTAAGATCATAAAAAATTGAATCCAATTGAATAAAATAAGTTGTTTTAATACCTTTACTTTGCTCAATCTTAGCAAGAGAAAGGGCTCGATGAGGAGATATATCTACATCATGACGCCATAGAGTGTGAGGAAAATCTTTCCAATCATCGGTAAAAAAAAGGAATTTCATTCTTTTTTTTGTAAAATCTAATAAATCTGAATATTTTGCTTCTGTAAAGTCATGCCAATTAATTTTATCTTCATGGAAAAGTTTTTTTTCCCAACGAAATCTGTTTTCATGTATATCTATACTTAAGTTATTAAATCCATTTACATGAAAAGATTTAATTTTTTTATCAATTTCTTCTTTAGATATTGTCGATCTAAGCTGTGTCATCATCAAAAATTGTTTACGACCTCGCTTTTGCCCAGACCATACAAACTTAGAATTATTTTTTACATTTCCTTTTACAATGTATGGTAACCACTTAAACAATAATTTTAAAGCATATTTTTCAGTAAGATCTAACAAATCTTCACCACTTGTTTCTTTTGGAATTGGAAAATACAAGACATCAATTATATTACCACTATCTACTTTTTCATCCATAAAATGCAGAGTTACTCCATAATCATCTACATCATCATAAATTGCAAAATGATGAGGGTCTCTTCCAGGATAATTTGGTGACGCAGCATGCAAATTAACTGCAACTTTGTTAACTCTTTCTAAAATATCTTTTGATACAATTTGACTTGTTCCATAAGAAATTAATGTCTCAATTTTTCCAAATTTTTTAATTGTTGAATGAAGATCTTTGGTTTTCTTTATTCCTATTATCAAATCAGGTGAAACCAAATTTTTTAAATCATTAATTATAACATTTATGACTTTTGCATCTGACAAAACAACTATTGGATAGTTTTTCGACATCTTTTACCAATCTTTTACAAATTCTCTAGAATACTGAAATTTTTTGACGGGGGTAGCCTCACCTTCAGGGATCTTTGCAATAGGATTAAGATTTAAATTATCAATTCCTCTTGCTAATTGAGTTTCAAAATGTGGCCAAACTTTTAAATCCGCCTTTACATGTACAGGTGCAAATCTCATTGTTATGCCACAACGTCTTCTATCTGAATTATTAGCAAGTGACCCATGTAACAATCCATCATCATGAAGAGAAACTTCACCAGCTTTAAGGTTTAATGAAACAATATCACTAGTATTGAATTTATCCTCAGGCACTTCTTGATCTAAAACAAAATGTTTTGAACTATTTACACGATGTTTAAAAATCCCTTGTTTGTGGCTACCTTTAACTATTCGCATTGCACCATTTGCTTCATCTGTATCATACATAGCAAGCCAAACCGTAACCGTCTTTGATGGAGACAAAGGCCAATACTGGGCATCCTGATGCCAAGGCACAACAGATTCATCATTGGGCTCTTTTACAAAAAATTGCCCCCCCCATTGATAAAAATTGGGTCCAATAATGTCTTCTACATAATCTAAAATTGCTGGAGTTCTGCAAAGATTATAAAATTTTGCACTTGCCTTATGCCAATAATTAGTTTGGTTAATATCTATTTTTTTGTCTAGTTTAGATGTTAAAGATGTAAACAAATTATCTAAATTAGTTTTTGATTCTCTCGAAAAAACCGGAAGACCAGTTATATATCCATCCTTTTCATATTGTTTTTTTTCCGAATCCGAAAGCCTTCTTACATTTTTATCAATTTTAAACACATCATTCTCCTCAAAATTAACTAATGAAATTAATTTCTAATAATTATGATTTTGTTTTAAACTAATTATAATTACAATGATAAAAAACATTATATTATACTTAGTTTTAAGAAAATGACATCAAAAACCATAAATGGTGCAGAAAGCCTTGTTAAAACAATGATTGATGCAAATGTTAAAATTTGTTTTACAAACCCTGGCACTTCTGAAATGCATTTTGTTGCAGCCCTAGATAATAATCCTCAAATGAGAAGTGTATTATGTTTGTTTGAAGGTGGTGCTACTGGTGCAGCTGACGGATATTACAGAATGTTAAATAAACCAGCCTCAACACTTCTTCACCTTGGTCCAGGTTTAGCTAACGGCTTGGCAAATTTACATAATGCAAAAAAAGCTAATTCTGGAATTATAAATATAGTTGGAGAACATGCAATAGATCATATTAAGCTGAATGCTCCTCTGACTTCAGATATTGAAGGCATAGCAAGACCTGTTTCTCACTGGGTTAAAACCTGTAAATCATCTCTTGAGGTCGGGAAAAATGCCGCAGAAGCCATTAAAGAATCATTGAATCCACCAGGAAAAATTTCAACATTAATTTTACCAGGTGACACTGCTTGGAATGAGGGAAGAATAGCAAAACCTCTCAAAAATTATAATTTAAATAATGTTGAAAATAAAAAACTTCAGAAAACTGCTGAAGCATTGAAGAAATCAAAAAATCCTATGATTTTATTGGGAGGAAAAGCATTAGAAGAAAAAAATTTAATTTTAGCTTCTAAAGTTGCATCTAAATTTAATTGTGCAATCATGACAGATTTTTTTAATGCAAAATTAGAAAGAGGCGCCGGAAGAGCAAAACCAAAGAGAATACCGTACAATGTTGATAGAGCTGTAAATTTGTTAAAAGATTTTGATACAATAGTTTTAATTGGAGCAAGACAACCTGTAGCATTTTTTGCTTACCCAAATAAACCTAGTGTATTATCTAACAAAAGCACAAAGTTTATAAACTTTGCAAATATTGAAGAAAATATAAGTCAGGGTTTGGAAAATCTATCTGAATATGTTAACGCAAATGACATTATACCTAATAATGTTTCAACAATTTCTTTTCCTATTATACAAAAAGGTGAATTAAATCCTAGCACCATTGGTTCCATTTTAGGTAATTTAATTCCAGAAAATGCAATTATAGTTGATGAGTCTGTTTCAACCGGGAGAGAATTTTTTCCATTTACTGAAGATTCAAGACCACATACTTGGCTTAGTAATTGCGGTGGTTCAATAGGTTTTGCACTCCCCGCTGCAACAGGAGCTTCATTAGCATGTCCAGATAGAAAGGTAATAGCTTTAGAAGGTGATGGAAGTGGAATGTATACATTACAATCATTATGGACAATTGCTCGAGAAAAACTTGATGTAACAATATTAATTTTTGCAAATCAAAGTTATAAAATCTTGCATGGTGAACTAAGTAATGTAGGAGTTAAAAACCCAGGACCATCGGCTATAAATATGCTTTCGCTAAATAACCCATCATTAAATTGGGTTTCATTATCAAAAGGCATGGGAATAGATGCTAGAAAAGTTAAAAATGCTGATCAATTATTGAATGTTTTCAAAGAAGCATTGTCGATTAAAGGCCCATATTTAATAGAAGTCATGATATAATATGACAAAGAAAGATAAAATCTGGTTTACAAACAATAATAAATCTAATCATACTTTAAAATTTGAAAAATTATATAAAAATGATTTTTTGATTATACCTGGTGCCCATGATCCAATTAGTGCTTTATTAGCAAAAAAAGCTGGATTTAAAGCTTTGTATCTATCGGGAGCTGCTTTGAGCAGCTCTATGGGCTTGCCAGATATTGGAATAATCACTATGGATGAACTGGTGATAAGGACAAAACAACTCGTTTCTATAACAAACTTGCCAATTATTGTAGACGGAGACACTGGGTATGGAGAAGTAACAAATGTAGTTAGATTAGTTAACGAAATTGAAAGTGTAGGTGCTGCAGCAATTCAGATAGAAGACCAAATTCTTCCTAAAAAATGTGGTCATCTAAATGGCAAACAAATTATTTCAAAACAAGAAATGATGTCAAAAATTCAAGCTGCTTCTAAGACATCAAATAACCTTAAAATAATAGCTAGAACAGATGCAGTTGAATCTGAAGGGATAGACTCAGCAATTGAAAGGGCAAAAAATTATGTCCAATCTGGAGCAGACATTATTTTTCCAGAAGCCTTAACTTCTAAGGAAGATTTTAAAAAATTCTCAAAAGCAATTACAGTACCAATTTTATCGAATATGACTGAATTTGGAATTACTCCTGAAATAAGTGTAAAAGATTTAAAAAACTCTGGAGTGCAAATGGCCATTTGGCCTGTTTCAAGTTTAAGAATTGCATTAAAAAGTATGGAAAAATTCTATAATAAATTAAAAAAAGAAAAAACTTCCAATAGTTCCTTAAAAGATATGTTTACCAGATCAGAACTTTATGACTTACTAGATTATAATGCGTATGAACAACTTGATAAAAATATTATAAAAACAATATTACCAGAATAACTTTGAAATTCTATATATCTGATACTATATTTGCAGCTGAAAATTTAAATTCAGGAATTTTTCCAAATGGGTCTAAATTACTATCAGTCAGGAAATTAGCTGGCGCTTCCAGATAGCAAAAAGGGATAAACAAGATACCACTTGTAATATTTCTATCTTCTCTCAAAGTTAAGTTTATTGAACCTCTTCTGGTTTGCACCTTTACCCTTTGCCCACGTTTTAGTGAAAAATCTTTTATATCTCTAGGATTCATAGAAACAGTAGCTTGTGGCTCTTGTAGATTTAAATCGTATGATCTTCTAGTCATTGAACCTGTATGCCAATGTTCAAGCAATCTTCCTGTAGTAAGTATCAAAGGGTATTCAGAGTCAGGTAACTCATTAGGGTCAGACAAGCTAACAGGAACGATTTTTGCTAGTCCATTTTTAGTTGGGAAACCCTCAGAAAAAATAATCTCATCACCTGGATTTTGAGTGCTCTTTGATGGATAAGTAACAGATCCTTCATTTTCTAGTCTATCCCAAGTTATATTTCTTAAAGAATCCATAAAGATAGACATTTCATTAAATACATCCTTAACTTCATTATATTCCCAATTAAAACCAGACCTTTTAGCAATTTCTATTATTAACTCCCAATCTTGTCTTGCTTTTCCAGGAGGTTTTCTAATCTGCTTTGCCATTTGAATTTGTCTATTAGAATTAGTATATGTTCCCGTTTTTTCTGGTTTTGCGGTTGCTGGAAGTATTACATCAGCAAAAGATGCTGTTTCTGTAAAAAATATATCTTGTACAATTAAATGTTCTAATCTTGATAATGCTAATCTTGTTTTGGTTTGATCTGGATCAGACATAGCTGGATTTTCTCCCAAAATATACATTGCTTTTACTTTATCATTTAAGATGTCATTGATTATTTCTACTACAGTTAAACCAGGATTATTATCTAAATTACAATCCCATTCTTGTTCATATTTTAAACGTATTTTTTTTTCTGACACAGATTTGTAATCAGGGAAAACCATTGGTATTAAACCTGCGTCTGATGCTCCTTGTACATTATTTTGTCCTCTTAAAGGATGTATGCCTGCACCAGTTTTTCCTATATTACCAGTTATTAAACTTAATGTTATCAAACATCGTGCATTATCTGTCCCATGAATGTGTTGGCTAATACCCATACCCCAAAAAATTATAGATTTTTTTGAATTAGCATATGTTCTAGCAATATCTCGAATATCTTTTGAAGATACTTTACAAATGTTTTCCATTTTTTCTGGAGAAAACAATCTTATCGATTTTTTTAGATCTTCAAATCCCTCTGTAAAGTTTTCTATATAATTCTGGTCAAATAATTCTTCTTCTATAATGGTAAAAATCATTGCATTTAATAAAGCTACATCTGAACCAGGTTTAAAAACTAAACCATGAGAAGAATACCTCATTAAATCTTGTTTAATTACATCAAGAACTATCAAATTTGTTCCTTTTTTTGCAGCATTTTTTAAGTACGTCGCAGCAACTGGATGATTTTTTTCTGGATTAGCGCCAATTAAAATTATGCATTCACTATCCTCAGCTGCGGTAAAAGGTATTGTTACAGCTCCAGAACCTATACCTTCCATTAATGCTGCAACTGATGATGCATGACAAAGTCTGGTACAATGATCAACATTGTTGGTACTAAATACTTGTCTCATTAATTTTTGA
Organism: uncultured SAR116 cluster alpha proteobacterium; assembly: GCA_902533695.1. Classification (GTDB taxonomy): domain Bacteria; phylum Pseudomonadota; class Alphaproteobacteria; order Puniceispirillales; family Marisalimonadaceae; genus AG-426-I14. The sequence goes on along the minus strand of CACAMV010000002.1, from coordinate 67,601 downwards.
AATAAAAAAGCTTCTTCATTGGAGCATTTAGCTGATCCAAAACCCGCTATAGATTTGCCAGAAAAATTATTTTTAGTTTTAACTAGTCCTTTGGCAGCATAGTCAAGGGCATCTTCCCAACTCACTTCATCAAAATGTTCAAGCATATTTTGATAGTTAATCTTTACATCAGAATTCTTAATAGATTTTTTTTTTCTAATCATTGGTTTAGTAAGTCTTTGAGGAGACATGATGTAATCCATTCCAAATCTCCCTTTTACACATAACTTACCTTTATTAGCTGGACCATTAATGCCATTCACTGATATTATATCATTTTTAAATAAGTGAACCTCTGTTTGACATCCAACTCCGCAAAAAGGACATAAACTATTTTTAATCTCATCAGGGTATTTTTCTCTTTTTATACCATTGTCATCCAATAAGTTTTTTTCAATTAAAGCACCAGTTGGGCATGCTTGAACACATTCACCACATCCAACACAACTACTATTACCTAACTCATCTTTAACGTCAAAAACTGGTAGAGAATTGTAACTCCTACCTCCCATGCCGATAACATCATTAACTTGTACTTCTCTGCAGGCTCTTTCACATAAACCGCAAGAAATACATGCATCCAAATTCACTGCTATTGAAGGATGTGAAATGTCATTTAAAGATGATTTGATAGGAATTTGACTTTGGGATCCAGGTCTGTCGCCATTAAATCTATATTTGTTTTTAATTCCTATCAAATCATATTGTTTCCAAAAATGGCTATTTGGATCCGGACAATTTTCTTTTAGTGGTAAATCTGATGCCAATAATTCAAAAATTAATTTCCTATTTTTTTTTACTCTGGTTCCATCAGTATTTACTTTCATACCCTCTTTAGGAAACCTTATACAAGAAGCGCTTAAGTTTTTTTCACCCTCAATTTCTACCATGCAAGATCTACAATTTCCATCAGGTCTGTAATTTTCTGAATCTTTTAAACACAAATGTGGGATCTTTTTGTTATGTTTTTTAGCTATTTCCCATAACGTTTCATTACAAGAACTAACAACCTTCATTCCATCTAAAAAAAAAGTAATTTTTTTATCTTTTGTATTTATAAATTTAGACATATTATTTCTTATTAAAAAATTTAAAAAAATGGGTAACACAATTACCAGCAGATTGCCCTAAACCACATATTGAACTATCTCTCATAACATATATTAAATCTTCATATAAATCCTTGTCCAAAGAATTTTGACTTAGTAAGTTTGATATTTTGTTAATACCAACCCTACATGGTGTGCATTGTCCACAACTTTCATGTTTAAAAAAATTAATTGTGTTTGTCACTGCATTTAAAATATCATCCTTATCTGAGAGTATAACAACAGCATGGGATCCAATAAATCCACCATTTTTTTCCCATATTCCAAAATCCATAGGATTATTTGCCATATGAGCGGGGAAAATACCTCCTGAGGCACCACCAGGAAAAAATGCTTTTAATTTATGACCTTGTTTCATGCCACCACAATATTTGTTTATTAGATCGATTAAAGGTATACCAGCAGGTGCTATTTTAACACCTGGATTTTTAACTCTTCCTGACACAGAATAAGATCTGAGACCATGACTTTTTTTCGTCCATCCTTGATTTAAAAACCATTTAGATCCTTTGTTAAGAATTTCAGGTATCCAAATTAAAGTTTCAACATTGTGATTAAGGGTGGGCTTGTCAAATAATCCTTTTTCAGAAATATATGGAGGACGATTTCTAGGCAAGCCTCTTTTACCTTCAATACTTTCTATCATTGCACTTTCTTCACCACATATGTAAGCTCCTGCTCCCCTTCTTATCTCTACTGGAATAGTTAAAAAATTTATTTGTTTTAGTTTTTTAATTTCTCTTTTCAAGATTTCTATACAAGCTGGATATTCATCTCTTATATAAAAATAAACTTTTTCACAACCAACAACATTTGCAGCTATTTGAACGCCTTCAATCAATCGGTGAGGATAATTTTCAATCCAATATCTATCTTTGAATGTTCCTGGCTCTCCTTCATCACCGTTGACAGTCATTAACTTTGGTCCACAATAACTTCTTACAATCTCCCATTTTGTACTCGTAGAAAAACCTGCACCACCCAAACCAACTAAATTGGATTCAGACAAAATCTTAATTATTTTTCCAGAAGATAATGAATTGTTTAATAGTTTTTTTAAAATCTTATAACCATCATTTTTAAGATATTTTTCTAGATTTTCATATTTTGGTATTACTGGAGAATATGGGCCATTTAATGAATTTTTAATTTTTTTAAGGTTTGCATTTTCAATGGTTCTTTTCCCAATTTGTGCTACTGGTGCTTTATCGCATTTACCAACGCACGGAACAGATTGAATATGGTAATTTTCATAAAATTCATTATTTATTAGGTCTTTTAATTTTCTTGAATTTTTAAGTTCACAACTTAAGCCATTGCAAATTCTTATTTTAATTTTGCTAGGATTTTTTTCTCCATCTTCGACTAAATCAAAATGATGATAAAAACTAGCAACTTCGTAAACTTCAACTCTAGATAATTTAAAAATTTCAGCCAGGGCAACAATATTATCTTTGCTCAAAAAACCCTCTTTATCTTGAATAAGATGCATTGCTTCTATCAACATATCTCTTCGAATAGGTAGTTTACCCAAAATCTTATATACAGAAACAAGTACTTCTTCTTTTACTTGTCTTCCTTTAGGTAAAGATATATCTCTTTTAGTTAGCATATATTTTCTTTCTAGCAGATTTTATATAATCTCTTTACAAAGAAATTTAATTTTTCAGAAAATTTTTATAGAGTAAAGAAATATTAAATTATAGCCTTAGATTTATTACCATTGTTCAACAAATTCACTAGAATGCTGAAATTTTTCTATAGGAGTAGCTTCGCCCCTTGGAATTGGAGCTTCAGGATTTAATTTATAAATATCTTTTCCACGTACTAATTGAGTTTCAAAATGGGGCCAAACAGATAGATCTGCTTTTACTTTTACAGGTGAAAACCTCATTGTTATTCCACATCTTCTTCTATTGGAATAGTTTGGAAGTGAGCCATGCAACAAACCATCATCATGAAGAGAAATTTGTCCAACTTTAAGATTTAGAGAAACAATATCATTCTTATTTATTTGATCATCAGAAACTTCTTGATCTAAAACAAGGTTTTTGGCGTCATTTGTATGATGTTTAAACATTCCTCCTTTGTGACTACCTTTAACAATTCTCATTGCACCATTTTCTTCATCTGTATCATATAAAGCAAGCCAAACAGTTACAGCTTTTGCAGGTGTTAAAGGCCAATATTGTATATCTTGATGCCATGGAACAACTGAATCATCCTTTGGCTCTTTAAGAAAAAATTGTCCGCCCCAAAGAACAAAATTTGGCCCTAACAAATCCTCGACATAATTAAGTATTTGTGGAGTGGTACATAAATTGTAAAACATCAAACTTGCTTTGTGCCATTGAGCAGTTTTGTTGAGATCTATAGATTTATCAAGTCTTGAACTTAAATTAACAAATAATTTGTCAAAATCTTGCTTTGCTTCCTCAGAAAAAACTGGAAGTGCAGTTACATAACCATATTCTTCATATTGATTAATTTCATCTTTTGTTAATCTCCTAACATTTTTATCAATTTGAAACATTTCAATCTCTAATTAAAATCTTTTGTACTCATATATTCTAAAATATTTTTATTCGATTTGTCCACTCCCCTAGCATGGTATATTTTTCTATCTGAATATTTCGAAGCATTTAAATTATTATATTTTTCTCTAGCCAATTCATGATCAAAAACACTGGTCGTTGGCATAAATCGCATAGTCATTCCTCTTCTTGAATTTGTTGAAAAATTTGCCTCTGACCCATGAACTAAATATACATCGTGCAATGAAATTTGGCCTCTCATTAAAATCAAACTTACAGAATCATTCTCATTATATTCAGTTTTCAATAATTCCTGATTTAAGGTTAAATTTTTATCTTTATTAAATTCATGTTTTTTTAATTTTTTGTCTTTATGAGATCCTTTAATGAATTTTAAACATCCATTTTCTTCTGTAGCATCATCTATTGCCAACCAAACTGTACATGTTGCCAATGGTCTAATCGGCCAATATTGACCATCCTGATGCCAAGGGGTGGCGTGACCATTTAAAGCTGGTTTAGCAAAAAAACTAGAATTCCATAAAGCGAAGTTATTACCAATTAACTGCTCAACAAAATCTAATATCTTTTCATTTAAACAATGTTTTAAAAATCTTTCATCATATTGAAGAATAGCAGGACAATAATTTAAATATTTTGGATATTTTTCAATCAAATCATCGTGTAAATGTTCTATTTCCAAAAGATCTTCTTCGGCCATCTTAAAATCAGGGATAACATATCCATCAACTTGGTAATTTTTAATTTGTTGTTCATTGAGCATTATGACCTCATGCATCTATATGTATAATTATTATTTCCTAATATATTACAAATTAATTCTGCTCCCTCAACAATTTTTAATGAAGGTTTGCTAAAAAAACTTTTGGAATCAAAAAAATACACATTTTCTTTTTTTATAGCTTTTACATTTTTAATCAAACTCAAATTATACAAATTTTCGGCAAACTTTTTATTTTCATTTAGATTATAACCACAACAAATTACTCCAATATAATCTGGATTCTTGTTTTTAACCTCTTCCCATGTCAAGGTCTTTGAAGCATCACCAGGTGAAGAAAATAAACACTCAAAACCAGCTAATTCAATCTGCTCTGGAATCCAATGACCTGGACTAAATGGAGGATTTGTCCACTCCAACATTAATAGTTTCTTTTGATTTTTACTTTTTTTTAATGAATTCCATTTTTTTGTCGCCAAACAAACCATTTCATCAGCCTCATTCTTTTTATTAAAAATTTTCCCAACCAATAAAACATTTTCACAAATACCTCTAAAAGTTTTGCCGTTTAAAGAAATTATTTTAATATTTTTTGGAAGTTCACACCTTGTATTCTTTAAGGTCACCTTTATTGTATTTGAAGATACAGCACAAACATCACATGTGTCTTGTGTTAAAATGTGAGTTGGATTTAATTTTTTAATCAAATTAATATCAATTTTATAAATAGGTTCATTTTTTTTTAATTTATTTCGAACTTGAGAATCTATTTTGAGTTGGGAGACATTTATATTTATGCAAGCAGATGTAACCCTAGGAAGATCATTATAGTAATTTTTGTCTAAGCACTCATGACTTACAGCTACCAATTGTTTTTCTAAATTTAGATCAAACAAAATGTCAGAAGAACTAGGAAATAAACTTATAATTCTAAAATCATTCATTACTTTAAAGCTTTAACATTCTCTATAAAATATTTTGATTAAAAATAAAGTTATTGATATCAAAGGTCCTATAAAAACTGCAAATAATATAGTGCCTAGTCCAACTGTACCTCCCAAAAACCATCCTAACATAACCACAGTTGTTTCAATACTAAATCTAACTATACTAATTGGTTTTTTAAAATTTTCTGAAATACCCTTCATCAAACCGTCTCTTGTTCCGGGACCTAAGTTTGTTGTTAAATAAAAACCGCTTCCAATACCAACAAACAAAATCCCTAAAACCAAGTAAAAGATTGATAAATAATATGAATTTACAAATGGAATAAGATAAACAAAAAGATCTATAGTAGAAGCTATAATTATAGCATTTGATATAGTACCAATACCTATTTTTTGCTTAAGAGGTATCCACAAAATCAATATACTTATACTAATCAAAAATGTTGCTAAACCAACACTAATTTTACATTTGATAGCCACTCCTTCAGCTAATACCGTCCAGGGGGTCACACCAAGTGAAGAAACAATTAATAATGCCTCACCTAATCCAAATAACGTCAAGCCAAAAAATAAATAAGAAAAAGTGATTAATTCAGGTTTTAGATTAAAGGCAGATACTGAACTCCAAGGAACCCGGGGAATATGGGTGATTTTTAAAAATGTTAATTTTTTTTTTAGATCATACATTTTTTAAATTTTGTGTTTTTTTAATTTCTTTAATAATTTTTTCTCGTTCTCTTTTTGTATATTTTGACCACATTGTTATCTGTTCAGATGTTCTGCCGCAACCTATACATACACTATCTAGAAGTTTACATACTTTTATGCATGGCGTTTTCATTGGGATTGAGATCTATTGTTTGATAAGTTTACTTTAATAGACGAAAAAAATTTTTTTACTAAATGTTTTGCAACGCCAAGAAGAACCCTTTGACCAACTCCAGCAACTAATCCAGCAACTTCTCCTTCACCTTCATATCTCATTAAAGAAGTTCCTTTAGCTTTTTCATCTATAATTATTTTTGCATAGCCTTTTCCAGTTCCCAACGTACCCCCACCAGAAAGATTCAGCTTACAAGCTATGGGTGGATTTTGATCAGATAATTTAACTTTACCATCAAAACTCCCTCCAACTGCACCAACTTTTAAGTTCAATACTATTTTGTACTCACCATCAGAAACCTCTTTCATTTCATGACATCCTGGAATGCATTCTTTTAAAATTTTCGGATCAATAATTGAATTCCATAAAAATTTAGAACTGACGTCAATTTTCTCTGTGCCAGATAATTTTAATTTCATGATTTATGTCCTTTTAGATCTTTTTAATAATTTTTTACAAACCAAAAAGGTTTTTTGTCGTGTTACCAAGAATAGACAAACGCTGTTCATTTTCTATATTTTTTAAAATATTCATAGGCTCAAGATCACCAATAGGAAAAGGCATGTCAGAACCTAACATTATACGTTCAAAACCAACTTTTTCGATCAAGAACGCAAGAGCTGAAGGATCATGAATTACAGTGTCATAATACATGCTTGATAAAGCGAATTTTGGATCAAATAAAATATCCGCATGAAGCTTGAAATTATGCATCAAACGACCAATAATGTATGGAAAACCAGCGCCTCCCATGCCAATTACGATACGAGCGTTTCTATAACGTTCTACGTGACCGGAATATATAATTCGAGATATAGCTATGATAGTATCAGTAATTCTACCTACAGCATTATTCATACCATAATCATCAACTCTTATATCTCCTGAATCAAACATCGGATGAATAAATAATATTGATCTATTCTTGTCAGCAGTCTCCCAAAAAGGTGTTAATGAGGGATCATCAAGAACACCCCCAACTCCCTTAGGTTGAGTCCCAATCATTGCACCTTTAAAACCTTGTTTATGAACATCATCTAAAACCATGGCAGCTGCTTTACCATCCTGCATTGGCAAAGTAGCTAAAGATAAGAATCGACCATTACTTTTATCTGAAAAAGTCTTTAGATGACGATTTATAATTTCAGACCATCTTATGCCTTCCTCTGCAGGGATTTGATAACCAAACATATCAACCCATCCTCCAACAACCTGCATATCTATATTTTGATGATCCATCCAATTTATTCTTTCTTTTACATCACTCAGCTTATGATTAATTGGTCTGGTAGATTTATTTTTAGAAAAAGAAAAACTAATACTTTTGTCAGATGAAATAATTTCAATAGAGGGAAAATCTGATGAAACATCTTTAATTTCTTCAATTAAGTCAGGTGGAACTAAATGTGCATGACTATCAATTATCATAAATCAATCATTTATTTTGATTATCAATAGCATCACTTATTAGACTCATTCTAATAGGTAAAGATAAAAATGAAATGTTTATTGGTGACAAAGCATCATTGATAGCACTAGAAATTGCAGCAGGTGCACCAAGGTAACCACTCTCTCCTGAACCTTTCTGACCAAAAAACGTATGAGGAGACGGTGTGGAGTGCTTTACAATTTTAATTTCAGGAACCTCATGAGAAGAAGGCATTAAATAATCAAGAAAACTCTGTGTCATTAATTGTCCATTTTCATCATAAGCAAACTCTTCTAATAACGCTGCACCAATTCCATGAGCAATTCCACCATATGTCATGCCACTGACAATTGAAGGATTTATGACAGTTCCACAGTCATGACCTACCGTATAGGATCTAATATTTGGTTTACAAATAATTGGATCAAAAGACAATAAAACCAAGTGAAATTCAAATGAATAACATGGATACATATGGACTTTATCATTCACAGGTAATTTACCTCCAGTAGGAACCTGCATAATATCAAAACTTGCCAGCCCTGGATCCATTCCTTCAGGAAGTTGATCAATGCGACGGTGACACAATTCAACAATTTCATTCCAGCTCAATGAAGATCCATCTGGAGCAAAAACATTTCCCTTTTTGTAAATCAATTTTGATTTTTTAAATCCTAGATTATGAGCAGATATTAATAATATTTTGTCTTTTAATTTAGTTGCTGCCCTTGCAGCCGCTCCTCCTAGCATTATGGCCATACGACTTCCAACAGGAGAATTTCCTGGCAAAGATTCAATGGAATTAGGTCTTGCAATACAAATTTCATCTGGATTTATCTCTAACATTTCTCCAACAATAGTTGATACTAATGACTCATGTCCTTGACCAGATGAAGTTGTATGTATCCTAGCTGTTACTGTTCCAAAAGCATCAACATTTAACTGACAAGACTCCATCCAAGTCGTCGTATTGTTTTTAGAATTTAATAATGGTTCAAAAGATGAATTACCTCCGCTAGGTTCAAGACATGCTGCAATTCCGATTCCAGCCATAAATCCCTTATTTCTTAATGAGTCACGTTCTTTTATCAATTCATTATAATCTTTAGTTGCAAAAACCTTTTTAATTACCGCCTGATAATTACCACTATCATATTCACTCCCACTGGGGATAATGTATGGAAATTGATCAGATTTAATAAGGTTTTTTTGTCTTAATTTCATTCTATCAATATTTAAAAAATTTGCTATTTTATCAATGCCCGTTTCCAATGCATAATTCGTAGGTGCTTGACCAAAACCTCTTACTGCCTCCTGTACAGCTTTATTTGTTGTCACTGATAAAGCTGTATATTCTACAGATGATATTGTGTAAGGTCCAACAATTGCCCCTATTGGTTTACCAAGTTGAAATGGTGCTCTACCTGCATATGCACCTGCATTATCAAGTGCCCTCATTTTCATAGAACGTATCTTTCCATCATTATCAAAAGCCATTGAAACATCAAACTTACGCTCAGGCCCATGTGCATCTCCAGCTCTCATATTTTCTAGTCTATCCTCTATTAATCTTATAGGTCGGTGAAGTTTTCTAGATATATAAGACGCAAGAATGGTATGCTTTATTCCTCTTTTAACGCCATAACTTCCACCTACATCAACATCATAATGAACACGTACTTGATTTACTCTTAAACCTAGAACAAAAGCAATATGATCAGAAAATTTTGGCATTTGAATAGACGCCCACACATCAAGAATATTTTTCCACGCGTTCCATTCAGCAACAACACCAAAAGTTTCTACAGGTACAGTGGAATTTCTTCCCCAGTTAACTTTATATGAAATTTGATGATCACTTTTTTTAAAATCTTGAATTACATTTCCCCAAACAAACTTTTTTTCTAATAGAATATTACTTCCATGTTTTTTATGAACTTTTGGACTGTTAGGTAAGAGTGCTTCTTCAGAATCAAGTACAAATTTTAGAGAGGTCGTTTTTAAAGAAATTTTTTCTGCTGCATCTTCTGCTATAGCTCTGCTTTTAGCTACAATTGCACAAACCCATTCTCCGGCATATCGCACTTGTTCAAAGGCTAACGAATATCTTTTAACATTTGGGGTATCAAGACCATTCATTAATGGCCTAGTTGCATTAGCTATTTCTTTTCCGGTAATAACGTCAACTACTCCTTTTATTTTTAAAGCAGGACTAAAATCAATTTTGTCTATGGATGCTGATGGCTCATGACAAGATAAAACAGCTACATGTAGCATATTAGGACGATCTATATCAGCAACAAAATTACCCTGACCAGTTACAAACCTCCTGTCTTCAGTTGGTCGTCTGTTTTTAGTTATAAAATAATAATTTTTCTTTTTCATTTTTTACTTTATTTTCATTCTTTAATTTCTATTGCTTCCAGCCAACCTATCTGCCGCCAGCATTATAGCATCTACAATCTGAACATATCCAGTGCACCGGCATATATTTCCTGATATTGCTTCTCTAACTTCTTCTCGAGTGGGATTTGAGTTTTTTCTTAAAAGAACTTCTGCTGATATTACCATGCCTGGAGTACAAAAACCACATTGTAATCCATGAGCTTCACAGAATGCATCTTGTATTATGCTTAATTCTCCAGCTTGTTTTTCACTACTATTAATACCTTCTATAGTTATTATTTTATCACCAACAGCTTGTACTGCTAATACCATGCAAGATCTTATAGCTTCACCATTTAATAAAATAGTACATGCGCCACAAACTCCGTGCTCACATCCTGCATGAGTTCCCTTAAGTTTCATTTCATCTCTAATAAAATCTAATAGTGTTAACCTTGGCTCAACATCACAAACTTCGATTGAATTATTTATGTTAAGTTCAATTTTCATTTTTTTTTAAACCAATTTCACCAAGTGCTTCAAGAAAAGATCGATACACTAACTCAATTACAGCTCTTTTTCTATATTCTGAACTTGCATGAAAGTCTGAAACAAAATCTACTTCTCTAACCGATTCTAGAATAGCATTTGTAATACTTTCCTTATTTTGTTTTCCATCCCAATGTCCCTTTATCTCGATAAGTTGTGGAAAGTCTCCTACACTCCCTATTCCTAATTTAATATTATCTATTTCACCATCATCTTTGCAATCCACATAAGCTGATGCAGAGGCTAAAGCATAGTCACTTTTTCTTGAAGATGTTTCATTAAAACCAGTACCAAATTTTGTAGAAGATGACTTAGGAAAACTTATCTCAACTATACATCCAGAATTAGGAATAGCAGTCATCATAGGACCTAAAAAAAAATCACTTGCTAAAAAATCCAATTCTTCAGAATTAGAATAAACTTTTATGTTTGCCCCTAAAGTGACCGCCACTAGAGCTATTTCAGATGATGGATCTGCTTGAGCTATTGAACCGCCTATAGTACCCCTTGATCGGGTTGGCGGATGTCCTACATTAATTAATCCTTTAGTTAATAAAGGTAAATGTTTATTTATCAATTTATTTTTTAACGCATCGGCCTGTCTAACCATTGGACCAATGACTATCGAATCTCCTTTATCTTTTATATTATCTAATCCTTTGATATGCGCTATATCAACTAGTAAAGACGGACGAGCAAGACGCATCGATAACATTGGAATTAAGGATTGACCTCCAGCTAAAATCAAAGCATTCGGATTTGACGAAAGATATGAGCAAGCAACTTTAAGTGTATTAGGTCTAACATATTCAAATGAAGCTGGTTTCATCTTATCTTTCCAATAAATTATTTCCAATTATGGTTCTCAGTTAATTCCGTGTCAATTTTATAAATTCAAAATTACTAAATTTTCAAACTGATATAATTTATTTTTTGTTTTTTGTTTTATTATTATTTTTCTTACAATTTAGAAATAGCTCAACAGAAGAATTATTTTCATACTCTTCACATTTTGAAAAAGAATTTGTTAACAATTTTTTTTTGATTAGTTGACTTTTATGATCTTCGTAATTTTGAAAATCTTTCTTTTCATCAGAAAAACTACTATTACAAATAAAAGTAAGAAAAATAATTAAAAAATAATATCTGAATTTCATTAAAATATATTAGATCAAATAATTAACAGTTGAATTTTTCTTTTAGAGACAATGCCAATTTAATAACAAAGTACACTTTCAGACGACAATGACAAATCAATCAATATATCTGGCATAGCAAATTCAGCATTATATCCTTGCAATAAATTAACATCATAACCTCTTGCTTTAGCTGACATTCCTGAAACAAATATTTTTGTTTTTGAATTTTTTAAAAAATCTAAGTGCTCTTTCAAATCTCCAGTACCTTGACCAACAACTTCACCAAATGAGTTACAATTTAAAAGATGGACACCATCAGCAGCTAAAAAAATAGTTACATCTTTTCCTTTTTTAATGGCTTGAACCGCTACAAGTAATCCTAATGTTGCTTTATTTTTAAGATCTGGACCGCTATGAATATGTAACAATAATTTTGACATAATTTTAATCCTTCTTTGTAGAAATAAATTGTATTGCCTGAACTATTTTCTTACTTTCTAAGGTGTTAGTCCTTGCTTTTGTGAGAATTAGATTCTCATTGTCATGCAGGGGCATGCTGAACAATGATTTCACTATAGCCGATACTTTTTCAAAATATGCTTCATCTGTTACTTCTAAAGTTTTGATTAGGTCACGGTTTTTGTATTTCATTGAAATCAGCATGCTTGCACGATCACCCAACTTTTCAACGAGTTCTATAAGTTTGGCATGACTCTGAAGAGGATCATCCCCTTTTTTGTTGCAACGATATGATAGAAGTGTGTGAGCTACACTCTCTTGCTCTATTGCATTTAATACAACTTCTGGTGAAAATTCACATCCCCATTGGGTATGAGCATCAATGATTGTTCCACGATATTCATTACCTGAGGAATTACTCATCGGGAACAAAACTAAAACTAAAGTTAAAATACTAAATATAGATCGAATCACCATATGATGGTAACACAACGCCCTCAATAATAAATAAAAAAAAGATGAATTACTGTTAAGTCATTGAAATATATGGTGGGACTAGCTAGGTTCGAACTAGCGACCCCTACGATGTCAACGTAGTGCTCTACCACTGAGCTATAGTCCCTTTTTTATTAGAAAATCCAAAAAACTAATCTTTATCTAACGATATTACTTAATTAAATATATCTATCCTATGTTTATTTTCAATGATGTATCGTCATATTTTGACCATATTCTGTCCTAATGTGATCACATTTTAATTGTTAATTATGAATAAAGCGATTTCCTCCTTCGTTTTAGATCATCACTCTAGGAAGCATTGGTAATCCAATTCACCAATGCTTCTATTTTTAAAATAAAATTTTCTTAAAAAATTTAATTAAATTGCTTAAAAAAACTTCTGATCTTATTATTATAAAATGTTAATCTAAAATATATTATTATGAAAATATTAAAATTAAAAATTAATGGGAAAATTCTTAATCTAATTTTAAAAGATACACTAACTGCAAAAAAAATCTTAGACTCTGTTCCGATTAAATCTAAAGTAAACACTTGGGGAGACGAAATTTATTTTAACACTAATTTATCGATTCAAAAAGAGATGGATGCGAAAAGTGTTGTCGAAAAAGGAGAAATTGCTTTTTGGACAGAGGGATCTTCTATAGCAATTGGTTTTGGACCAACTCCAATCTCACAAGGTGATGAAATAAGATTAGCTGCACCATGTAATATTTGGGCTACAGCAGATTTTGAAAAAAAATTTTTCTCTGAAGTAAGAGATGGTGATGAAATTATTATAGAGAAGTAAAAAATTAGATTAATAATTCTGTAAGTTTGTTTTTAAAATTATTTGATAAAGCGATTGGTCTCTGAGTTTTTCTATTTACATAAACATGAGTGAAAAAACCTTGAGCAGAAGCTAAATTATGTTTTCCAGCAAATAATCCAATTTCATAAATGACTGATGAATTTCCTATTTTTCCTACCCTAATGCCAGCAAATACTTCTGAAGGATGTGAAATTGGTGAAAAATAATCACAACCTGAACTTACTATATAACCTATTTTATCTCCATATTTAAAATCTAGCAAATCATTTTCTATGAGCCATTTATTAACTGCAGTATCAAAATATTCATAATAAATAACATTATTAATATGCCCATAGACATCATTGTCTCTCCATCTAGTACTCAAAGAATAATAAAAAGGATAATCTTCTCTTTTATTTGGTTTTTTTTTCATATAAATGTAAGTTATATTAAAAATATTCTTAAATCAAAAGTCTAAAACTTCCAATAATAAAATGTTAACAAAATTTATAAGAAAAAACCCATCAACAGCAATTATGATTTCAGTTCCTCATGCCGGACAAAATTATCCAGATGAATTTCTGCTTTATAAAAATATAGATCTAAAAAAACTTAGGATAATGGAAGATTTTCAATGTGATAAAATTTTGGATAAGGTTAAATCTAATGTTGCAGATATAATTATTCAAAAATGTTCACGTGCAGTTGTTGATTTAAATAGATCAAGAAATGCAATTGATGAAAAAATGTTTAATGATAAAATTTTAATTAAACCTCCAGAGGATACTTTAATGTTAAGATCTGGGCTAGGAGTGATTCCTAAAAAATGTTATCAAAACTTTATTTTTAAATCAAAATTGCCAAAATCATATGCAATTAAATTACTTAAAACAGTTTATGATCCATATCATCAAATATTAAATAATAATCTCCAAAACTTAAAATCTCTGTTTGGTTATTATTTGTTGATCGATCTACATTCGATGCCCTCAAAACTACTAAATAATAATCAAAAAACAGTTGATATAATAATAGGAAATAATTATGGAAAAAGTTGTTCAAATGAAATAAAAGACTTTTTTTATAATTTTTTCAAATCTAGAAGTTTAAATGTTTTAATGAATGATCCATTCTCAGGAGGATATATAACTAGAAATTATGGAGACAAAAATAATAATTTACACACAGTACAAATTGAAATTAATAAACGACTATACATGGATGAAAAAAATTATTTCTTAAAAGATAATTTAAAAAATTTGCAAATTATCTTTTCAGAGCTTTTAACTAATTTTTCATTAATAAAAAAAATCGCTGCAGAATAAAATTTTAAAAATTATTTGATTTATGAAATATAATTTTGGATATTCAATGCGTTTTGAACTCTATCATCTAATAAGATTGGTTCATTTAAGATTTTTTTTATCAGTATTTCTGCTAAAAAAGGAGCATAAATAAATCCCCAAGATCCCATGCCCCCAAGAAAATATTCATTATTTTCGAAAATAGTGCCTAAAAAAGGGAGTCGATTTTTAGTTGAAGCTCTTATGCTTGAACGTGATTTGAAATCCATATTAGAAGTTAATTCAAAAATTTGAAAAAAATAATCAGGTAAATTTCTTAAATTTTCAAAATCATTTAGCTTTGATGCAATAAATTTTTTTCTATCAAAAGTAGAACCTATTTGATGAACACCATGAAAAGATTGTGAAATAAATTTGCCATAGCTAAAATTTAATTTTATTTTTTTTGATAAATTTGTTTCATTCAGATAAGTAACCTGGCCAGAAACAGGAATAATCAAATTATTTTTCAACCTCTCTTTCATTTCAAACCCATTGGCCCAAATAACTGTTTTAGCTTTAACACATTTACCATTTTTACTGATTAAAAGTTTTTTGTTATTCTCGTCCAAAATTTCTTTTACTTCAAAATTATTTATTCTTTCAACATTTAAAGATAATTCGTTAATAAATTTTTTATTATCTACAATTCCGGAGCTTGGAAACTTGTGAGCAATGATATTTTTATCGATTTTAAATTTTCCATTGTATTCATGAAACAAATCCTTAGGCCAATTATATTTAATCAATTTTTTGAATTTCATGATTTCTCTAACTCTTGAGGGAGAAACTATTACTCCATCAGTCATAGGAGAACAATTTAAATTAATAGATAATTTTCTTGAAAAATTAAAACTTGCTAATGAAAAAACACCTTGAATAGAATTATCAAGAGTAAGCCTGGGTAATTGCAAAGCAACTCTATTCCCACTTGCTCCATTTGCGAAATCTTTTTTCTTTTCTAAAATAAAACAATCAATATTTCTCCTTTTTAAAAAATAAGCAACAGATGCCCCAGAAATACCTGAACCTATGATAGCTACTGGCTCAATTATGTTTTTAAAATTATTAGAGGAAAAAGAATTTATATTTTTTTTTTCTTTTTTGATTCCAACCAACATTTCCCTTTTTTTTCCAAAACCATTTTTCTTGTTTATTGTAAAGCCACTTTCAATAAGTTTTGTTTGTACTTCGCTTGAAGCTGTAAAAGTAGAAAATGTTCCATTAACTTTAGTATTATTATAAATTTTTTTTATTATGGATTTATCCCATGCACTTTTGTTTTTAGATGGTGAAAAACCATCTAAAAACCATGCATCTGAATAAAATGAAAAATTTTTTAAAAAAATAAACTCTTCATAAATCAGAGTGAGCCTAACACTACCCTTATCAAAATCAATTTCATGAACTCCTGAGTGTAATGATGGTAATTTTTCGATAAGTATCGAAGATAGATGATCTAATTTATTTAATGTTTTAAAAATTTTTTCCATCTGATGTTTGGATAATGGATTTTTTTCAAAACTTATGTAATTTAAAATAGAATTATTTTTTCTTAAACTTTTCCACAAATTCCAAACTAATAAAAAATTTAATCCCGAACCAAACCCTAGCTCCGTCAATACAAAATTATTAGAATTTTTAAATCGTTTTAATAAATTATTTCCTTTTAAATATACATATTCGGATTCAGCAATAGGATCTAAAGAATTAAAATAAAAGTCATCATACAAAACTGATTTAACACTTGTTTTCTCAATACATAGATTTATATTTTGAATTTTATTTTGCATTACATATATATATATGAATATTTAAAATTATGTTAAAAAAAGATTTTTGGAAAAATAAAAAACTTACCCATTTTAATAGTGAAGAATGGGAAGCATTGTGTGACAGATGTGGTAAATGTTGTTTGATCAAACTTGAAGATAAAGACACATTAGAGATATTTTATACAAATATTTCTTGTAAGTTACTTTGTACAAAAGATGCAAAATGTTTAAATTACTCGGAAAGAAAAAATATAGTGAAAGATTGTATCAAAATTTCATACAAAAATGTTAATAAATTAAAGTGGATGCCACAATCATGCGCATATCGATTAATCTATGAGGGGAAACCTTTACCTTCATGGCATTACTTAATTCATGGAAATTTTGAAAAAATGATAAATGACAAAAAATGTGTCAGAAACAGAATAATTAATGAAAAAAAGGTTAAAAAAAATGATCTAAAGAAATATATTTTTAAATGGGAGTAAAATTAATTATGAGTAGAACCATGTGGATTTTATTAGTTTTGTTATCAATTTTAGTAATTTCATCAATTTATAGAGAGCACTCAAATCTTCCTATTCCTGATCATCTTAACTGTAAGGAATCAATGCTTCAACAAATGTTCTCTAAAAAATGTACACCTAGAAAATTTATTAAAAATTAGAAAAATGAATTCACCTCCGATTCTAATTTGGTTTAGAAATGATTTGAGATTAATTGATAACCCTGCACTGAAAAAAGCATATGAGATTTCTAATGAACTAAACACAAAAATTTTATGCGTTTATATTTTTGAAGATTACAAAAAATTTGCTTTCAAAACTGGGTCAGCAAGTAAATGGTGGTTAAAAAAAAGCTTATTAAACTTTGATCTAGAACTATCTAACTTAGATAAAAACAAATCAGATTTGTCGAGTCTAAAGCTTTTTCAAGGTAATCCAAAAAATATTTTCTTTTATCTAATTGATAAATTAAAAATTAAAATATTGATTTGGAACAAACGTTATGAAACAGAAGGTTATCAAAGAGATATTAATTTAAAAAAAATTTTAGAAATAAAAAACTTAAAAGTTATGACTTTTGATGGTTCAACATTAGTTGAACCGTCAAAAGTAGTTGGCAAAAAAAATCAACGTTTAAAAATTTTCACAGCATATAAAAATTCTTTGATTAAAAATCATAAAATTCCTAAGCCTCTACAAAAACCAAATAACTTAGCAATTTTTAAACAAATTAATGGTACAATTAATTTAAATCATATTAAAAAAAATGAAAAATGGACTGGTAAGTTTAATGAAATATGGCAAGTTGGAGAGAAATATGCGTTAAAAAAATTTAATCATTTTTTAAAAAATAAAATAAATCTTTATAATTTTAACAGAGATTTTATTTTTGTAGATGGAACATCGAAGCTATCACCTCATTTGCATTTTGGTGAAATTTCACCAAAATTTATTTGGCATAAAATTATAAAAAATTCATTTGAAGATAACAATTATGGAGAACAAGCTTTTTTATCAGAAATAATTTGGAGAGACTTTGCAACAAATTTAATGCTTTTATTCCCTAATTTAAATTTTGAAAATATGAAATCTTCTTTCAACAATTTTAACTGGATAAACAATCTTGAAAATTTTCAAAAATGGAAACTTGGAGAAACTGGCTATCCTTTAATTGATGCTTCGATGAAACAGCTTTGGGAGACAGGATGGATGCATAATAGAGCTAGAATGATTGTAGCTTCTTTTCTAACAAAACATTTATTAATTAATTGGCAATTTGGAGCTGATTGGTTTCATGATACTTTAGTTGACGCAGATACTGCAGTAAATTATTCAAGTTGGCAATGGGTTGCAGGATGTGGTGCAGATGCAGCACCTTTTTTTCGTATTTTCAATCCTATTACTCAAGGAAAAAAGTTTGATAAATCTGGAGTATTTATAAAAAAATATATAAAAACATTATCAAATTTAGATGAAAATAATATCCATCAACCTCAAAATAGTAAATTAAAACTTAACTACCCCATGCCAATTGTTGATCATAATTTTGCTCGTAAGAGAGCATTAACTAATTTTTACAAACTTAAAAAAAATTTATGAAAAAAATAGCAATTATTGGATCAGGTATTTCAGGACTATCTTCAGCATTAAATTTATCAAATGATTTTAAAATTAGCTTATTTGAAAAAAATAACTACTTTGGAGGACATGCTAATACTGTAAAATTAAAAACTTCAAAAAACAAAAGTTTCAAAATAGATACAGGTTTTATAGTTTATAATGAAAGAAATTATCCAAATTTTACAAACTTATTAAAGTTTTTAAATGTTCAAACTACTAAGTCAAATATGTCATTTTCTGTATCAATTAATAATGGAGAAATTGAGTATTCAGGTACATTTTTTGGTTTAACAGGAAATTTAAAAAATTTTCTTTTTAAAAATTATTATTTAATGTTGAAGGACATTTTTAAATTTTATAAATTTGGATATTCTTACTTAGATTTTAATAAAAAAAACGAAACATTATTAGAGTATGCAAAAAGATGTAAATTTTCTGATGCATTTTTAAAATTACATTTAATTCCTATGACAGGAGCAATTTGGTCTTCACCAGAGAATGAAATAAAAAATTTCCCTATAAAACCTCTTCTTAATTTTTATAAAAACCATCAATTATTAAATTTTATTTCTAGACCTCAATGGAGAACAATTGCAAATGGTTCGAGAGAATATGTTAATAAAATTATTCAAATACTAAAACAAAATAAGAATCATAACTTATACTTAAATACCAACATAGTTCATTTAAAAAAAAATAAATCTAAACTTAAATTATTTGATTTTGAAGGTAATAAATATGATTTCGATTATGTAATTTTTGCAAATCATACTAATGAAATTAGTAAAATAATTCATAATTTTGATAAAAGTATATCATTTAAACTTAAAAAATTTAGATATCAGAAAAATATAGTTTATGTTCACACAGACAAAAAACTAATGCCGAAAAGAAAAATTAACTGGTCAAGTTGGAATCACTTCACTAAAAAGAGTTTTTCAAGCGTAACATACTGGATGAACAAACTACAAAATTTAAAAATTAACGAAAATATTTTTATATCACTTAATCCAATTAATATGCCTTCAAAAAATTGTATTTTGAAAAAAATAGAATACCATCATCCTATTTATGACCAACAATCAATAGAGGTTCAAAAATTTGTAAAAGATAAACAAGGTAATAATAATATTTTTTTTTCAGGTGCTTGGAATGGCTACGGATTCCATGAAGATGGAATAAATTCTTCAAAAAACATTTCTAATTACTTTAAAATTAAAAAAATATATTAAAAACACACTCGATGAAGAAAGAAGTATTAAAAATATTTGAAGGTCATATTTTTCACAAAAGGATTGCTGAAAAAAATCATTCATTTGATAACAAAAGTTTATTTTTATTAATTAATATTAAAAAGTTGTCTCGTCTTTTATTAATGAATTCCTTTAAATCTCCATCATTGTTCTCAATTAATAAATTTAATTTTTTATCATGGTATTGTTCAGATCATGGAGAACGAAAAATTAACTCAAGTCCCAAAGATTTGTTGATTTTTTTAAAAAAATTGGAAAAAGAAAAAGAATTTGATGATATTTACTTATTTTGTTTTCCAAGAAGTCTTGGTTTTGGTTTCAACCCATTATCAATATATTTTTGCTATATAAAGAAAAATTTAGTTAAAACTATTTTTGAAGTAAAAAATACTTTTGGAGATATTCATCACTATATTCTTCCAAATGTTCAAAAAAATGGGATAAAACAAAAAGTTAAAAAAAAATTATTTGTTTCACCATTTTTTGATAATGAGGGACATTACGAATTAAGTGCCAACTTTATTAATAAAAAAATTTTTATAGAAATAAATTATTTTAAATTTAAAAAACTACTCTTATCTGCAAATTTAAAAGCAATTGAAATACATTTTACAAATACACAAATTTTAAAAAGTTTTTTTAAATTTTTATCTTTTCCAGGTAAAAATTTAATTAATATTCATCTAGAGGCATTAAAATTGTGGACAAAGAAAATTAAAATTTATAAAACTCCAAAAGAACAATCTATAAAATATTCAAAAGCTGTAAAAATCGAATAGTCTTAAAAATGAAATTTTGGAATTCCTTAATAATATCTAGTTTAAAATCATTACCTTATGGGCAATTAAAATTAACTATGCCTGATAAAAAGTCTTATCTAATCAAGGGTTTTAAAAGAGGGCCAATAGCTGATTTAAAAATTAAATCAAATTCATCAATTAAAAAAATCATTCAAGGCGGATCTATTGCTTTTGCTGAACAGTTTATAAGTGAAAATGTTACATCTAAAAATTTACCTACTTTAATGTATTATTTAGCCTTAAACAATGACTTCATAGAACAAAAATTCAGATATAATTTTATATTTAAATTTTTCAATACTTTAAATCATTTTTTAAATTCAAATACTAAAGCTGGGTCAAAAAAAAATATTAAATTTCATTATGATCTTGGCAACAATTTTTATGAAAATTGGCTAGATGAATCAATGTCATATTCATCTGCTATATTCGCTCAACAAAAATCTGATTTGAATTTAGCTCAAAAAAATAAATTTAAACATATTGCTGAAATTGCTAAACTAAAAGAGAAAGATAATGTTTTAGAAATTGGATCTGGATGGGGTGGATTTATTGAATTCGCAGTCAAAAATTATAATTGCAACATTATTGGCACGACTATATCAAGTGCTCAATATCATTTAACAAAGAAAAAAATTGTTAAATCGAACCTAGAAAAAAATGCTACTGTAATCATGAAAGATTATAGAGATTTAAATGGTACATATAATAAAATTATCTCTATTGAAATGTTTGAGGCAGTTGGCGAGAAATATTGGAAAACTTTCTTTCACAAAATTAGAAATTTAATTAGTGAAGATGGTATAATTGTGCTTCAGCTAATAACAATTAGTGATTACGCATTTGAAAACTACAAAAGAAACCCTGATTTTATTCAAAAGTATATCTTCCCAGGTGGAATGCTTCCAAGTTTAAAGAAACTTAGAGAAATAATAGAACTTAATTCATTACAAATTAAATCTATTAACAGTTTTCCTGAGCATTATGCCAAAACACTTCAGATATGGCGAAAAAACTTCAATAGATCATTTCATGAAATTCAAAAAATGGGATTTGACAAAAACTTTCAAAGAATGTGGAATTTTTATTTATCTTATTGTGAAAGCGGTTTTAAAACAAACAGATTAGATCTTAAACAAATAAAGATAGTGCCAAATTAAAATTTAGTTTTTACAAAACTTAAAATATAATAAAAAAATTTTCCTAAAATTGGGAGCTTAACATAAAATTGATTGTAGCTATCCCAGTAATCTACATGGTAATATATCTTATCATTTTTGTTAAAAAAAATTTCTGAAAGACCTACTAATTTTTGTTCACCTCCAAAAGCCCAAAAAGTCATTTCCCATTTAACATAACAAATTTTTTTTGAGATTAAATAATTAATAATTTTAAAATTAGGTTTGTTAAGATTTTTAACTGTTTTTTTAAAAATATGCTTGAATTTGGGTAAACCATATACTTCATTAAAAGGATCGGAGAAATAAATTTTTTTATCTACAATACGATCAAATTTATCAATATTAGCCAAATTTAAGTTTTGAAAGATACCTAAATATTTTTTTAAAATTTTTTCTGACATAATCAAAAGTCTACATTACAATTTTTTTTATTAAAAGATAAGACCACCTATCTGGAATAATGCTTAACAATTTCATTAAACATGAAAAAATTAAAGGAAAAGATATTTCGAACTTTGAAGAATTAATATTTTTTAATATAATTTTAGCAGCTTCTTCAGGTTCCATTAATCCTGGCATATAAAAACTATTTATCTCGGTGGCTTTTGTTTTTACAAAGCCTGGTGAACAAACTTTCACTTTAATATTATATTTTTCTAAATCATATCTTGCAGATTGTGCAAAAGATTTAAGAGCAGATTTTGTAGGTCCATAAGCACCAGCTTTTGGTAATCCTATCCACCCAGCAATACTTGACATAATTAATATTGTACCTTTTTTCTGTAAAATCATTTTCTTTAAAAAAGCGAAATAAGAATTCAAAACACCAAGAAAATTTACA
The DNA here is from genome assembly GCA_902533695.1 of uncultured SAR116 cluster alpha proteobacterium. Taxonomy (GTDB): domain Bacteria; phylum Pseudomonadota; class Alphaproteobacteria; order Puniceispirillales; family Marisalimonadaceae; genus AG-426-I14. Next base: position 44,755 of record CACAMV010000002.1, on the reverse strand, counting down.
TCAATGTGTAATTTATAAATTTCAATATTTGCTTTATCAGTCTCTATAGGCTTATAAATTCCTGCATTTAAAACTAATAAATCAGGTGCCTGAATTTGTTCAGCTATTACCTTTAAATCATTATAATTTCTTACGTCTGCGCAATGACATTTAAATTTATCTTTAAATTTAATAAAATTCTTTTCAACTTTTAAAATTTTATTTTTGTTACTACTAATTCCAATAACCTTAAATCCTGATTTTAACAACTCATAGGATATTGATCGACCAAGCCCTTCACTTACGCCTGTAACAACTGCTATTTTGCTTTTTGACTCACTCATAATGCTCAATAAACTAAACTTTACATACCTTATACTTAATTATTACACTCCCTCTAAGATTTGATTTTACTATATTCAACACTACAGAGAATTTATTAGCTAAAATTGCTGTTTGAATAGGTAATTTTTCTTCCAGAACTTCATTGCCACCAAAATACATTAAGGTAACTGACAATGGCTTTTCAGGATCAAAAAATGGTTTATCAATTGTTTTATTCTTTGTTAAACCTTGAGCTTTTAATCTTAGATTTCCTCCAAGTAAAGTAATTGTACTATTTGGTGGAATAAAATTCTCTGTTGATACGTATAATTCTTTATTTTCCTTTTTTTGACAAATTCTATTGTTAGTTAAAATTCTTAAATGATCTATAATTCTTTTTTCTGGTATCCCCTTGGCTAAGGCAATAGATAAAAGTTTTTTTGATTCAATCCCATAGTCAAAACCTTCTCTAATATTTTTTGCCTCTAAAGCAATATTAGCTTCTTTAAGCTGCATACGGGTAGAGATTAACTTTTTCTCTAAATCATTTTTTACATTTTCAAAGCTTTTGGAAATCCTCTCATTCTCTAGGATTAAAAAATCATTGTCAGACGCTCCAAACCTCCAACCAACTATTAAAGTCAAAATAATGAAAACAAATTTAATTGCTAAAGAACCCAGATACTTAAGTCTTTTATTTCTATATTTTTTTTGAGTTTCGTAATAATCCATTTTTATATTATTAAAAATAAATTTAAATTTTTATCGATTTATATGTCATAAAGATATTTTTAACCAGAACAATTTAAAAAAATATAATTAAATTTATTTATGTAATTTAAAATTTTTTTATTTCATAAATTACTTGCCAAATCACCTTTCACTTTGGTACATCAAGTATTAATGATTTGCGAGCGTGGTGGAATAGGTAGACACATGAGACTTAAAATCTCAAGCCCTTATTGGGCGTGGGGGTTCAAGTCCCCCCGCTCGTACCAACTAAGGAATGTTTATTTATGATTTTCGTCCAATCAAAAGAAGAGCTGGATGATATTTTAAAAAAAATAAGAAAAAACTCTAATATAATTTCATTGGTTCCAACTATGGGTAATCTTCATGCTGGACATCTTTCTCTAATAAAAATTGCAAAAAAAAATTCTACTAAAGTTGTTACTTCTATTTTTATAAACCCACTACAATTTGGTAAAAATGAAGATTATAATGACTATCCAAGAACAATAGAAAGTGATAAGAGAAAATTAGAAAAGTTAGGCTGTGATATATTATTTTATCCTAAATCTAATGAAGAAATTTTTCCTAAAAAGCAAAAAATAAAACTTATTTCATCTGGAGATGTTGGCAAAATATTGTGTGGCAGAAAAAGACCTGGTCATTTTGATGGAGTTTTGACAGTTGTTTATAAATTATTTTCTATTATTAAACCAAATCTTGCCGTTTTTGGAGCAAAAGACTATCAACAACAATTTTTGATAAGAAAAATGTCAATCAATCTCTTTCCAGATTTAAAAATCATTACCGGTAAAATTATAAGAGATAGATTAGGTTTAGCACTTTCATCCAGAAATAATTATTTGAGTTATAAAGAAAAACAAATTGCTCCATTTTTTTTTAAATCTTTACAAAGTGGTTATGAGTTATATAAAACTGGAAAAAATTTTCCTTATATTATTGAAAAAGTAAAAAATTTACTAATTAGCGAAGGTTTTGATGTCGATTACTTAGAAATAAGAAATACAGAATTAAAATTAACAAATTTTCAAAACAGAGATTTAAAGAACATTTTACTTGGTTCAGTAAAACTTGGGGAAACAAGATTAATTGATAACATAGAATTTAATTAATGTTTATTTTTCCAATATCTGATGACAATCCAACAACAACAAAACCTTTTGTTAGTTGGTCTTTAATTCTAACATGTATATTTATTTTTTTATATCATCAGAGTCTAAATAATGAATTGCAAAATGTTATTTTTTTAACTTATGGAATGATACCTTCTGTTTTATTTGGTATTGAGGAATTACCACCCTATCTAAATCCAATCCCTAGTTTTTTTACTCTTTTCACTTCAATGTTTCTTCACGGAGGATGGATGCATCTGCTAGGTAACATGGGTTATTTGTACATTTTTGGAGATAACATTGAAGATTGCATGGGTAAATTTAGATTTATAATTTTTTTTTTCCTATGTGGATTAATTGCAGCTATTTCTCAGTCTGTGATAAACGTTAACTCAATAATCCCAATGGTTGGTGCCTCCGGAGCTATTTCAGGGGTTTTAGGTGGATATTTAGTTTTATACCCTAGGACAAATATCAAAGTATTCTGTTGGTTCCTAATATTCATTAAAACATTTAACATACCAGCAATGTTTGTTCTAGGAGGCTGGATAATAATTCAATTTTTTAGTTTTGATAATAATGCATCAGACGGTGGAGTAGCTTATGCAGCGCATATTGGTGGTTTTATTTCAGGCATGATACTTATAAAAATTTTTAAGAAAAGACAGAACAAAAATTATGAAAAATTAGAAAAAGGTTCGCTTCCATCCAGTAAATAATTTTTTCTAATCTAAGAAATAGGTATTACCTCCTTTTTTATGGATGATCTTAATTAAGTCGGCAGTTGCACTGAGAGTGGTTTCTTTTTTTTCTGAACGTAAAACTAACGATGTTCCATATCCTTCCGGTTTAAAATAAGGATATGATCCAATTTTTAAATTTTTGTATTTATTTTCAATTTCCTCTAATGATTTGGCAATAACTCCCTCTCCTAAATCACAAGTTAAGGTTTTATCAAAAATAATTTTTCCACCTATAAGATTTCCCTTTATCGAATCAAACATACTTTGCATTATTCTAGGAACTCCAGCAAATACAAATAAATTATCAATATTGAAACCAGGAGCTGCTGAAACTGCATTGTCAATTAGTTTGGCACCAATGGGTATAACCGCCATTTTCTGCCTTGCCTCATTAAATTCAATTTTAGTATTTGAATAATGTTTTTTTAATCTTTTCATAGCCTCTTCATTTTTTTCTAATTCTAAGCTTAAAGCATCAGCAACTGACTCAGTTGTAATATCATCATGAGTTGGACCTATTCCTCCACATGTAAATACATAAGTAAATTTTTGTTTAAAAGATTTGATGCTGTTGATAATAATTTTTTTCTCGTCTGGTATTACTCTTGCTTCCTTTAATCTAACCCCAATCAAGTTTAGTTCTTTTGCTATCCAGTTAATGTTTAAATCAGAAGTTCTTCCAGTCAAAATTTCATCTCCAATAATAATTATTCCAGCCGTAGCAACCATTGTAAAATCATCCTTATAAGTTTAATAAAAAATAATTTGAAAAAATAAATTTACAAATTTTTTTACTCTTAGTACATAGATATTTATGTCAAATATAAAATTACATGATAAACATGATTTTTTAAAAATGCATGATGCTGGTAAATTAGCTGCTGAAGTTCTAGATTATATAACTGATTTCATTGAACCAAACGTTACTACTGAAAATTTAGATCAATTATGTCATAATTTTATTGTCAAAAATAACGCTATTCCAGCCCCCTTAAATTATAAGGGGTATCCAAAATCTACCTGTATTTCTGTAAATCACGTTGTATGTCATGGAATACCAGGTCCAAAAACATTAAAAAATGGGGATATAATCAATATTGATATTACAGTAATTGTTGATGGCTGGCATGGTGACACAAGTAGGATGTATTTTGTTGGAAACCCTTCAACTAAATCAAAAATTTTAACAAAAACTACATATGAATGTATGATGAGAGGAATTGAAGTTGTAAAACCTGGTAATACCGTTGGAGATATCGGAAACGCAATCCAACAGCACGCTGAAAGGAATGGATTCAGCGTTGTAAAAGATTTCACAGGACATGGCTTGGGTAAAGTTTTTCATTCTTCGCCAACAATATTGCACTATGGAGAATCAAATACAGGAGTAGTTTTAGAAGAAGGCATGTTTTTTACAATTGAACCCATGATAAATGCAGGTAAACATGAAGTCAAAATATTGTCTGACGGATGGACAGCTGTTACCAAGGATAAAAGCTTTTCAGCACAATTTGAACATAGCTTAGGAGTTACATCAGATGGTTTTGAAATTTTTACACTTTCACCAAAAGGTTATACACAACCCAATTACAAATAATCTATTTTGGTTTTTTAAAATTTTTTTTCAGATCATTTTTAAACTTAAACGGGTCTATAAAAGAAGAGTTTTCTTTAAACCTTTTTTTTAAAATTGAAGATTTTTCATCTAAGATCGGTTTAGTTTTTGTATAAGCTTTATAAGCAAACTTTCCAGCTTCTTTTCTAATTCTTGGATCAGTCAAAATTAATTTAACTGCATATTTAAATAAACCTGAGACCATAAAAACAATCCTAAATACAATGAAAATTTTAAAAAATAAAAATCAATTAATTTTTAGCTTATCATTTTTTCATTTTAATTTATATTCATAATTTTCAAAGGATAAATATGATAGAAAGATACTCAAGACCAGAAATGCAAAAAATATGGTCTGAAAAAACAAAATTTGATATTTGGTTTGAGATTGAAGCTCACGCATGCGATGCAATGGCTAATTTGGGAATAATTCCAAAAAAAACTGCAAAAATAATTTGGGAAAAAGGTAAGTTTGATATTGAAAAGATAAAAGAAATTGAAAAAGTTACAAAACATGATGTTATTGCATTCTTAACAAATCTTTCAGAAAATATAGGAGATGAATCAAGATACCTTCATCAAGGAATGACCTCATCAGACATTTTAGATACAACATTGTCAATACAATTAAAAAGAGCAAATGTAATCTTGCTTATAGGAATAAATAAACTTTTAAAAGTTTTGAAAAAAAAAGCTTATGAACATAAGAAAACTTTAACAATAGGAAGGTCACATGGTATTCACGCAGAACCTATAACATTTGGTTTTAAGTTAGCAACATTTTATTCAGAATTTAAAAGAAATAAGGAAAGATTAATTATAGCTGATAAAGAAATTTCTAAATGCGCTATCTCTGGAGCCGTAGGAACATTTGCTCATATAGATCCAAAAATTGAACAATATGTCTCAAAAAAGTTTGATTTGTCTCCTGAGGAAATTTCTTCACAGGTTATACCAAGAGATAGACATGCTATGTATTTTGCAACATTAGCTGTAATTTCTTCTAGTATAGAAAGATTTGCCACAGAAATAAGACATTTGCAAAGAACTGAAGTAAGTGAAGTTGAAGAATTTTTTTCTTCTGGACAAAAAGGTTCAAGCGCAATGCCACATAAAAGAAATCCTGTTTTAACAGAAAACCTGACTGGATTATCTAGAATTATTAGAAGTTCAATTTTACCTGCATTAGAAAATGTATCTTTATGGCATGAAAGGGACATCTCTCACTCATCTGTCGAAAGAATGATAGCACCTGATGTAACAATTACACTTGATTTTGCAATTAATAGATTAATTTCAGTTGTTGAAAACTTGATTATTTATCCTAAAATTATGATGGAAAATTTAAATAAATTAGGAGGTTTAATTTTTTCTCAACAAATTTTGCTTTTACTTACTGAAAAAGGTCTCAACAGAGAAAAAGCTTACAAGCTTGTTCAAAACAATGCCATGAAAGTCTGGCAAAAACCAATTGAAAGAAGGAAAAATTTGTTTGAGAAATTATTATGCAATGACAAAGAAATATTAAAAATTGTAACAAAAGAAGAAATTCGAAAACAATTTGATTATGAATATCATATTAAAAATATTGATTTCATTTTTAAAAGAGTTTTTAAAGATTAAGTTTTAATGAATAAAGATAAAGAACAAATAGTTTACGAAGGTAAAGCAAAAAAACTTTATTTAGGGTCGGCACCAAATACATTAATTCAATATTTTAAAGATGATGCAACTGCCTTCAATGCAAAAAAACATGATGTAATAAACATGAAAGGAGTTATAAATAATTTTATTTCTGAATATCTTATGCTTTGTTTAGAAAGGAAAGGTATTCCTACACACTTAATCAAAAGAATAAATCAAAGAGAACAATTAATTAAAAAAGTAAACATAATTCCAATAGAAGTCGTTGTAAGAAACATAGGTTCAGGATCAATCATCAAAAGATATGGTATCAAAGAAGGATTAAAATTTTCTAAACCTTTAATAGAGTTTTTCTTAAAAGATGATAACTTAAATGATCCTTTGGTCAATGAAAATCATATAAAAGAGTTTAATTTGGCTAACAATCATGAATTGAAATTAATTAAACATTATTCAATAAAAATTAACAAAATTTTAAAAACTATTTTTAACAAAATTGATATAGAATTAATTGATTTTAAGTTAGAATTTGGAAAATACAAAATAGATAATTCAGAGAAATTAATTTTAGCAGATGAAATTAGTCCTGATAATTGTAGATTATGGGATAAGAGTTCTTTTAGAAAGTTAGACAAAGATATTTTTCGTAAAAATTTGGGTAACCTTTTAGAAGGATATAAAGAAGTTGCAAAAAGATTAAAATTAAAATTAGATTAAATAAATGAAAGTTTTGATAAATATTTTTCCAAAAAAAGAAATTTTAGACCCAGAAGCCAAAGCTATTAAAAAATCATTAAATAATCTTGGATTTAACAAAATTAACGATTTAGAAAAGGGTAAACAAATTTTGATATCTATAGATGAAAATGACGAAAAAAATGCTTTCAAATATGCAGAAGAAATGTGTAATAAGTTGCTTGTTAACAGTACAATTGAAGATCATGAAATAATTGTTTTAAAGGATCGCTAAATATGAGAACTGGTATTATAGTTTTTCCTGGCTCAAATTGTGATAGAGATATTGAAGTCGCTATTAAAAAATTTTCAAACAAAAATCCAATCAGATTATGGCACAAAGATACCGAAATTCCTAATTTAGATTTAGTTGTTATTCCAGGAGGTTTTAGTTTTGGAGATTATTTAAGATGCGGTGCAATTGCAGCAAAGTCACCAATTATAAATGCTATAAAAAATCATTATTCTCGAGGAAGTGCAATTCTCGGAGTTTGTAATGGATTTCAAATTCTATTAGAAACAGATTTATTATCAGGTTCTCTTATAAATAATCAAAATTTAAAGTTTTTGTGCAAGAATGTATCGCTTATAACTCAATCTACAATCGAAAGTCCTTTCACTAGAGGTTTGAGATCAGGTTCTATAATAAATGTGCCTATAGCACATAATGAAGGAAATTATTATGCAAATGATCAATTGTTAAAAAAATTAGAAGATAAAGGACAAATCGCATTTAAATATTTAGACTCAGAGAACCCAAATGGTTCAAAAAACAATATTGCTGGAATCTTGTCAGAAAATGGCAAGGTGTTAGGAATGATGCCTCATCCAGAAAGAGCCATTAACACCTATCATTCATCACAAGACGGAAAATTTTTTTTCAAATCCTTATTTAATCACCTTTTAGGTTAATTTCATGAAATCAACTAGAATTAACAATGAATTTTTTTCTTTAAAAAAATGTTCATTAAAGCAAGCAATTAAGATGGGATTAACTCCTGAGGAATTTGAATTAATTTGTAAAAATTTAAAACGTATTCCAAATGTTACTGAAACAGGAATTTTTTCCGCGATGTTTTCGGAACATTGCTCATATAAAAGTACGAAAAAATGGTTAAAGAAACTTCCAACTCAAGGTATACAAGTTATTCAAGGTCCTGGGGAAAATGCAGGTGTAATAGACATTGGTGGAAATGATGCAATAGTTTTTAAAATTGAATCTCATAATCATCCATCATTTATAGAACCATATCAAGGAGCTGCAACAGGTGTTGGTGGAATTTTAAGAGATATTTTCACAATGGGAGCAAGACCAATTGCACTAATGAATGTTTTACGTTTTGGAGAAACCATTAACCCTTTAACCAAACATCTTCTCAATGGTGTTGTAGCTGGAATTGGAGGATATGGTAACTGTATAGGTGTTCCTACAGTAGGGGGTGAAACATACTTTCACAAATCTTACAATAAAAATATTTTGGTAAATGCAATGGCTATAGGACTTGCAAAAAAAAATAAAATATTTTACTCAAAAGCTACTGGAATTGGGAATCCAGTAATATATGTTGGCGCAAAAACTGGCCGAGATGGTATACATGGTGCCACCATGGCTTCTGCAGAATTTTCAAATAATACTGAAGAGAAAAAACCTACAATACAAGTTGGAGATCCATTTACTGGAAAATTGTTGCTAGAATCTTGTTTAGAATTAATGAAAACAGATATCATTTTATCCATTCAAGATATGGGTGCAGCAGGTCTAACTAGTTCAAGCGTAGAAATGGCTTCAAAAGGTAATTTAGGCATTTTTTTAAACTTAGATAAGATCCCAGTTCGAGAAAAAAATATGTCAAGCTATGAAATTATGCTTTCCGAAAGTCAAGAGAGAATGTTAATGATTTTAAAAAAAGGATCAGAAAATGAGGCCGAAAAAATTTTTAAGAAATGGGATTTAGATTTTTCTATAATTGGAAAAATAACAAACAACAAAAAAATTCTTTTGGAGAAAAACAACAAAACAGTATGTGACCTACCATTAAAAATGTTGGTGGATGAGGCACCTGAATATAATAGAGATTATAAAATTAAAAACTGTAATAATAAAATTCACTCTAAAGATATTTATATAAAAAAAACCATTAAGGAGATACTTTTCAAAATAATGGAAAATGTCAATTTTGGTTCAAAAAGATGGATATTCGAACAATATGACAGTTCTGTTATGGGAGATACAGTTGTGACAGATTCTGAGAGCAATTCATCTATTGTTAAAGTTCATAAATCTGATAAAAACAATTTTTCCGGTAAAGGAATTGCCATTTCTACTGACTGTAATTCTAGGTATGTTAAAAACAACCCTAAAATGGGTGCTATGTTAGCAGTAATTGAAGCTGCTAGAAACATATGTTGTTCGGGTGCCAAACCTCTTGCAGTAACTAACAATCTTAATTTTGGCAATCCAGAAAAAAAAGAAATAATGGGTCAAATTGTTGCAACTATAGAAGGAATTAAAAAGAGCTGCGAATTTCTAAATACTCCAGTAGTTTCAGGAAATGTTTCTTTGTACAATGAAACGAATGGAAAAAGCATTTTACCTACTCCAGTTATTGGGATGGTCGGGGTAATTCAAGATATAAATAAGGTAATTAAAAAAAATGCCAAAAATAAAAATACAATATTAATTTTAGGCCAAGATGATCAGAAAGATGATGGATGGCTTGGTTCAAGCTTATATCAAGAAATATTATATTCACAATGTGATGGCAAGGTTCCAGAGGTAAATCTTAAACAAGAAAAGATTATAATTGATTTCCTTACGCAAATTCATGCTAATGATCTAATTATTGCGGCACATGACATTTCTGATGGCGGTCTTCTCCCTTCATTAATGGAAATGCTTTTTAAAAATAATCTGGGGATGAACATAAACTTACCAAAAAAATTAATGAACTTAAATAGAAGTAATATTTATAAACTTCACGGATGGTGTTTTGGTGAAGATCAAGCTAGAATTTTAATTGCTACAAATGATCCAGCTAAAATAATCACTAAAGCGAATAAAAATGATATTAAAGTTTTTGATTTAGGTATTACAAACAAAAAATCTATGATTAAATTAGGAAATTATGATGGATTTTCAACAAAAAAATGTTATAATCTGTATGAATCAGCTTTACCAAAAATATTATTAGATTAAAGGATTAATTGATGCCAATGAAAGCTATTGAAATTGAAGATTTATTATTAAAAGTTTTTCCTGATGCTATTATTAAAATAGATGATCTTAGAGGTGATGGAGATCATTATGCAGCATACATTGAAAGTAAAAAGTTTTTAGGTAAGACAAAAGTTCAACAACATCAAATGGTCTATAATGCATTAGAAGGAAGAATGGGGAATGAACTTCATGCATTAGCTTTAAATACATCTACGCCAAAGAATGGAGATTAAAAATGATTGATAATATAAAAAATAAAATTGAAAATTTAATTAATAATTCTGATGTCATGCTCTTCATGAAAGGAACTCCTTCAATGCCTCAATGTGGTTTCTCTGCTGCGGTTGTAGGAGTTCTCAATCATTTGGGAGTTAAGTTTGATACTGTAAATGTTCTGCAAGATCAAGAAATACGTGAAGGTATTAAAGAATTCTCTAATTGGCCAACAATACCCCAATTATATGTAAAAAAGGAATTTATTGGTGGATGTGATATTATTAGAGAAATGCACGAAAATGGAGAATTATCTGATTATTTAGATGAGAAGGGAATTAAAGTAAATTAATAAGGAATTATTTTAAAATTTTAAATTTTGGAGATTACATGATACAGGGAACATTTTTAACACCCAATACAATAGATGAAGCAGTAAAATTTTTTTCAAGTAGTGAAGGAAGTGTAAAGCTTTTAGCAGGTGGCACTGATCTTTTGGTACAAATAAGAAATGGTTTTACAAAACCTGACAAAATCATTGATATAAAAAACATTAGAGAACTTCAAGAAATTATTGATAATGGTAATGGATCGTTTACAGTAGGTGCCGCAGTTTCTGGAGCTTCCCTAGCTGAACATAATAAATTTGGAAAAAACTGGCCAGGTGTTTTGGAAGCCCTAAGGTTAATTGGATCTGAACAAATTCAAGGTAGAGCATCCTTAGGTGGAAACTTATGTAATGCTTCTCCTGCTGGAGATAGTGTACCAGCCCTTATTGCATCTGGGGCATTAGCTAAAGTTCATGGACCAAATGGAATAAGGTCTATCCCTGTAGAAAAAATTAATTTAGGACCAGGAAAAACAAATTTACAAAAAGGGGAAATTGTTACTCAATTTGATTTTCCAGATAGAGAACCTAGTTCTTCAGATAGTTATTTAAGAATGATTCCCAGAACTGAGATGGACATTGCTGTTGTAGGTTGCGCAGTTAATATAAGTATGGACGGCGACAAATGTATTGATGCAAGAATAGCATTGGGTGCCGTTGCTCCAACAGCCCTTCTTGTTGATCAAGCTGCAAAAATAATTATTGGTTCAAAGTTAGAAGATGATGTTTTGAATGAAGCAGCAAAAGCTTGTCAGAATGCTTGTAAGCCAATTGACGATAAAAGAGGCACTATAACTTATAGAAAAAAAGTTTCGGGTGTTTTATTTAAAAGAGCTATACAAATAGCAAAAGAAAGAGCATTAAAGGTATAAACTTATGTCAAAAATTCATGTAACAACAAAAATAAATGGTGAAGAAACTGAATATTTGTGTCAACCTTATGACACAATGCTTGACGTTCTTAGAAATCAGCTTAATTTGACTGGGTCAAAAGAAGTTTGTAGTTCCGGAGATTGCGGTGCTTGTAGTGTCACATTAAATAATAGGTTAGTATGCTCATGTCTCATGCTTGCTGCTGAGGCTGAGGGTAAAGAGATTAATACCATTGAAGGAATGACAAAAAATGGAAATTTTCATATTCTTCAAAAAAAGTTTTTGGAACATGCCGCTTTACAATGCGGAATTTGTACACCAGGCATGCTTGTTGCGGCAAAATCTCTACTAGATAAAAATCCCTCGCCAACAGAAACTGAGATACGTTTTTGGTTAGCTGGAAATCTTTGTAGATGTACAGGATATGATAAAATTGTTAGGGCTGTTCAAGCAGCATCGGATGAGATGAAGGAGAAAGCATAATGAATGAGATGAGTAATAAGTGGATTGGGAAAAATACAATCCGCCCGGACGGAGCCGAAAAAGTTACTGGTAGAGCTGAGTATGCTGCAGATACTACAATGCCAGGCATGGTTTGGGGGAAAGTTTTAAGAAGCCCATATCCTCATGCGAAAATCAAATCAATAAATGTTGAAAAAGCACAGTCATTAAAAGGTGTTTATTCAATAGCAACCTCAAAAGATTGTGTTGATTTTCCAATCGATTCACCAGTGATTCTAGGCATTCAAGACATGAGATGGATGTCAAGAAATGTACTTGCAAAAGAAAAAGTATTATTTCATGGTCATCCAGTAGCTGCGGTAGCTGCTAAAACTGAAGAAATTGCGCAAAAAGCTTGTGAATTAATAGAAGTTGACTATGAAGTTCTACCATGGGCAATTGAAATAGATGATGCAATCAAAGGTGATGCACCAATTTTACATGATTTCATCAAACATAATAATAAATCATCAAATATCGCTGGCACATTAGAACATTCAAAAGGTAATATTGAAAAAGGTTTTAAAGAAGCTGATGTAATAATAGAAAAAAATTTTGAAACAGCTGCTGTCCATCAAGGTTACTTAGAAACCCACGCTTGTTTAGTTAGTGTTGCCCCTGATGATAAAATGGTTATTTGGAGCTCAAGTCAGGGTCAGTTTATGGTCAGGGCTATGACATCATATATTACTGGTGTTCCACAAAGTAATATTAGAGCAATACCAGCAGAAATTGGAGGAGGTTTTGGTGGGAAAACTATAGTTTATTTAGAACCTGTTGCAGCAATTCTGTCAAAAAAATCAGGTAGACCTGTGAAAATGGTTATGACAAGAGAAGAAGTAATGAGAGCTAGTGGGCCAACTTCAGCATCTAAAAGCACAGTTAAGATTGGAGTTAAAAATGATGGAAAAATCACTGCTGCAAAAGGAATTTTTTATTTGCAAGCAGGAGCTTTTCCTGGATCTCCAATCAGAGGAGCTGCAGGTTGTTGCTTGGCACCATATGAAGTGCCAAATGCACATACAATAGGTTTTGACGTTGTGTCTAATAGATCAAAAGTTGCTGCATATCGTGCTCCTGGAGCTCCCATAGGTGCATATGCTGTGGAATGTGTTCTAGATGAATTAGCTGAAGCAATTAAAATGTGTCCACTTGAATTTCGTTTAAAAAATGCAGCAAAAGAGGGAACTCAAGCTGTTCATGGCCCTAAATACCCCAAAATGGGTTATTTAGAAACAGTTCAAGCTGCCCTTGTTCATCCACACTACAAATTGCCATTACAAAAATTTCAAGGTAGAGGAGTGGCAAGTGGTTTCTGGTTTAATGCTGGCGGTGAGTCTTGTGCTCAAGTTAATATAACTGAAGATGGTAATGTTGTAGTAACTACAGGACATCCTGACATTGGAGGTTCTAGAGCATCTATCGCAAACATAACAGCAGAACTTTTAGGAATAGATGTAGGAAGAGTTTCAGTTCTTATAGGTGATACAGCTACTATTGGGTACAGTAATTTAACTGGTGGTAGCAGAGTATTATTTGCTTCTGCTATGGTTGTTACTGAGTCAACCAATGAAGTCATAAATATTTTAAAGGAAAGAGCAGCTCAAATTTGGGATATAGATAAAGATGCCATAGACTGGGAGAATGGTGAAGCAAGACCAGCTGGAGCAAATGCTGGAAAATTTAAACCATTATCCCTAGCTGAAATAGCTGACAAAGCAACCCCAACTGGTGGACCTATTGGAGCAGGACATCAGGTTAATACTGTTGGTGCTGAAGGCGGCTTTGCAACTCACATATGTGATGTTGAAGTAGATGTTGAATTAGGTATTGCTAGGGTAATAAGATATACAGCCGTTCAAGATGTTGGAAAAGCTATTCATCCTGCTTATGTAGAAGGACAACTTCAAGGAGGTGTCGCTCAGGGTATTGGTTGGGCTTTAAATGAAGAGTATATCTATGACAATAAAGGCCATTTAGATAACCCAGGATTTTTAGATTATAGAATTCCAGTTTGTTCGGATTTACCGATGATAGATACTGTTTTAGTAGAAGTACCAAATCCAAAACATCCACAAGGTGTTCGAGGTGTAGGGGAAGTGCCTATTGTTCCTCCTTTAGCCGCTATTGCTAATGCAATTTATAATGCCCTTGGTAAAAGATTCTATAGTCTTCCGATGTCTCCACCTAAAGTTTTAGAAAGACTTGAGGAGAACTAAAGTTTTTTTTAATAATTATTACTGATTTAAACTAATTCTTTTTTAATTCATAAACAGGTTTGGTAAAAAATCTGTTCATGCTTTTAATTTATAATATTTGCTCAAATTACGGGGCAGATGTATTAAATGAAGAACATAGTAGGTTTGCTATGGATTTATCTGCAAGTTTAGCAAAGTTGAATATCACAATCTAAACTCAAAACCAGAAACACTTTTATTCAAATATAGATTCTATTAAGAAATATGGATTAACTGTTTAAATTGAAGGAATAATTTAATATTAATTAGAACATCTATTTATCTTGAGTAGTACTCAATTACTAAGTTAGTTTCCATTTGTACAGGGTAAGGTATTTCATCAGGCAATGGTATCCGTATTAAACCACCTGCAAACTTTGAATGATCAGCCTCTATATAATCCGGAACATCTCTTTCTGATGATGAAATGGCTTGCATTACAGAGGGAATGTTTCTTCCTTTTTCATTAAGAATGATTTTGTCCTCTACAGTTAACATTCTTGAAGGTATATTACATCTTTTACCATTAACCAAAATATGACCATGGTTAATCAGTTGTCTGCAAGCAAAAACAGTCGGAGCTAGTTTCATTCTATAAATCACTGCATCTAACCTTGATTCTAAAATACCAACTAAATTAGCACCTGTATCACCTTTTTTTCTTACTGCTTCAACATAATATTTCTTAAATTGTTTCTCACCAATATTTCCATAATAACCTTTTAACTTTTGTTTAGCCATTAGCTGAACACCAAAATCTGTAGGTTTTTTTCTTCTTTGACCATGTTGACCAGGAGCATAGTCCCGAAGATTTAAAGGAGATTTTGGTCTCCCCCATAAATTTACACCAAGTCTACGATCTATTTTATGTTTAGAACTCAATCTTTTATGATTAGATTTTGCCATCACTCACCATATTTAACTTTTTAATTTGATAATAATTCATTCTACACTTAATTGAAGCTAACAATACTGATAGTAAATCTAATGTCAAGCTTGATTATCGTAATGAAATAAGGATTTAATAACACCATTTAATATTTTAATTTCTTTTGAAGTTAATGAAGATTTGTTGAATAGGCTTTTTATAATTTGCATAATAGAATCATTACTTTTATTTTGCTTGATAAAGTTAGTTTTATTTAACATTTCATTCAACTTCGAAAAAAAATATTCTTTTTCACTAATTTTAGCCATTTCATTAAAATTTTGATTATGTAAATTAACTAGTTCAGAAACGTTAGAGAACCGTTTTTTATAAAATTCCCAACAAATGATCCCTACTGCATGTGAAATATTTAAAGATGAAAATTGTCGATTAACAGGTATTGATAGAAAAAAATCTGACTTAACTATTTCTTCATTAGATAAACCTGAATTTTCGCACCCAAATAAAAAACCAGTTTTAACCGATGATGTTCCTTTAACAAAACTTTTAGAAATCGCATCATCAATATTTAATTCTCTAATATTTAAATCTCTTTTTCTTATTGTTGTTGCAATTAACAAGTTAATATCTTTACATGCATCCTCTATTGAAGGAAAAACATTAACATTTACAAATCTCTTAGCTCCAGATGATGTTGGATTTGCATCAACATTTGGCCAACCATCCCTTGCTTGAATTAACCTCAAATCATAAAAACAAAAATTTGCCATGCATCGCATTACTGAGCCAATATTTCTTCCTAATTGTGGCTTGAACAGAATAATTGTTGGTGGTTTTATCATATTTAAGCTCAAATTAAATTTTTATGATCTTCGCCAATTTGTTCCATCGACATGGTCTTCAAGAATTATACCTTTCTTAAATAAATTATTTCGAATTTGATCAGCAAGTCTATAATTTTTAGATTTTTTTGCTTCCAATCTGTTCTTAATTAATTCCTCAATATCTTTAGGAGATATATCATTATCATTAGTGCTGGAAAAAAATTGATTTGCTCCTTCTTTAAACCATTTTTCTGAATCATTTTCTAAAATCCCCAAAATTTTTGATGAATTTTTCAATAATTGGCCAGCCTCTTTACTGCCTTTATTTGCAGATTCTGCTAAATAATGAGCCCTAGCAATTGCTTTTGGTGTATTTAAATCATTTTTCAAAGAATTTAGTATTTCTTCATCAGGCTCACCTTCAACTCCTAAACCATCAACTGCTCTATATAATCTTGAAAGGGAACTATTGGCATCATTCAAATATGCTTTTTTATAATTTAAAGGTGCCCTATAATGTGCTTGTAGTAAAAAGAATCTTAAAGCCTCCCCATTAAATTTTTGTAATAAATCTGATATAGTTATAAAATTATTACCAGATTTAGACATTTTTTTCTCATCAATATTAACATATCCATTATGAACCCAGTATCTTGCCATTTTTAGAGTTTCATTGGCACAACATGATTGAGCAATTTCGTTTTCATGATGAGGAAAGACTAAATCTATCCCCCCGCCATGAATATCGAATTCATCACCTAAATATTTTTTGCTCATGGCTGAACATTCTATATGCCAACCAGGGCGACCTCTTCCCCAAGGGCTTTCCCAACCTGGAAGATCAATAGATGAAGGTTTCCACAAAGTAAAATCTGCAGAATTTTCTTTATAATCAGCCACATCTACCCTTGCTCCCGCAATCATTTCATCTAAAGTCCTATTTGAAAGCAATCCATAGTCATGAAATTTGTTAACTCTAAACATAACATTACCAGAGACTTCATAAGCAAAATTTTTTTTAATCAAAACTTTAATCATTTCAATCATTTCATTAATGTGATCAGTAGCCTTAGGTTCAAAATCAGGATGTATGTTTTTTAAATAAAAACAATCTGAGTGAAAATTTTTAATTGTTTGTTTTGTTAACTCATTTATTGGTATACCAGTTTCTATTGATTTTTTGTTAATTTTATCATCCACATCAGTGATATTTCTAACATACGTTACTTTTTCAAAACTTTTTTTTAAGAGACGAACAAAAACATCAAAAACAACTAAAGGTCTTGCGTTTCCAATGTGAATTTTATCATAGACAGTTGGACCACATACATAAATTTTTATATGTCTCTTGTCCATAGGTATAAACTCTTGAACACTTTTACCTAATGAATTAAAAATTTTTATCATTTTATTTTTTTAATCTATCTAAAATCTTTTCTTTACCCATGATTAAAATTAACTCAGACATTTCTGGTCCTTTTGAAATTCCTGTCAATGCTTTACGCAATAATTTAAAAATTTCGCTTTTTTTAATATCTAGGTTTTTTTCAAGATTATATGTCCAATTTTTCCAAGTTTCTGAATTAAATTTATTTTCAGGCATGTGTTTTATAAAATTTTCTTTCATTATTTCTTCAACGTCATTTTCTAATAATTCTCCGTAAATTATCTGGTCCCATTTTTTTAATTCACTTAAGGAGAAAATATTTGATTTTATTACCTCCCAGGCATTTTTTTCAATTTTTAGATCTAAATAATTAAATCTTGATTTAATTTCCTCATAATTTAACTGTTGAATAAATTTTGAATTTAGCTTCTTTAGATCATTAAAATTAAATTTAGTAGGCGCACGATTAAAATCCGAAATTTTAAAATCAGAAATAATTTCATGAAGGTTATTTCTTAAAATTATATTTTTTGAAGTTCCATTTAGTGATAAATAAGAATTTAGTGACAAACTTTCTATCTCATTATGTCTTAACTCTTTTAAAGAAATACTTCCGATTCGTTTGGAAAGACTCTCTCCTTCAAAGTCTGTCATGAGTGACAAATGACCCATCGTAGGAGCTTTTGAACCAAGTGAATTGAATAACTGAATTTGTGCTGCTGAATTTGTCACATGATCTTCACCTCTTATAATATGAGTGATATTAAGATCGATGTCATCAATAACAGAAGCTAGAGTATAAATAAATCTTCCGTCTTCTCTAACAATAATTGGATCTGAAATATTTTTCATATTGTATTTACACTCTCCTCTAACAAGATCATTCCAAAATACTGTCTCGTGATTAAGCATAAAACGAAAATGTGGTTTTCTACCTTCACTGATATATTTTTCAATATTCGAAGGGGAAAGTTTTAGAGATGATCTATCATAAACAGGTGGTTTGCCGGATGACAACTGTGATTTTCTTTTCAGTAATAATTCTTCTGGAGTCTCAAAACAAGGATAAACAAATTGTTTTTTAATTAAGCTTTCTAAAACTTGTCTGTATCTTTTTATCCGACTTGATTGTTTAACTTCACTATCCCATTTCAATCCAGCCCAACTTAAATCTTCCTTTATACTTTTTTCAAATTCAATTTTAGATCTTTCGTTATCTGTGTCATCTATTCTTAACAAGAAATGACCAGAATTAATTTTTGTAAACAGAAAATTAATTAATGCTGTCCTATAATTACCTACATGCAAATTTCCCGTGGGACTTGGTGCAAATCTTAATTTGACCATTTCTTTAACCTATAAGAGTTTTTAATTAGTTTTAATAAACATTTCATAATTCAGTGTAAAGAAAATTTAATTCCAGTTTTGGAATCCGCTTGTCAAAGGAAACCTTCTATCTCGTCCAAATGCTTTAGGGGTTACTTTTGGTCCAGGTGGTGATTGAAATCTCTTATATTCAGATCTAGTTAAAAGTTTTGAGATTTTCTCAACCGTTTTTTTATCAAACCCTCTAGCAGTTATATTCTCAATTGAAATTTCATCTTCAACAAGACTTTTTAAAATTGCATCTAAAATTCCATAATCAGGCAAACTATCAGTATCTTTTTGATCTGCTCTTAATTCTGCTGTAGGAGGTTTATTTATAATATTATTGGGCATAACATAATCTTTTGGTCCAAGAAAACTATTAGAAAAATTTTTATTTCTCCACTTACATAACTTGATTACATCAGTTTTCCATACATCTTTTAAAGGAGCATAACCACCGCACATATCTCCATATAACGTTGCATATCCTACTGCATATTCTGACTTATTACCTGTTGCTAAAACCATATTGCCAAATCTATTTGATAAAGCCATTAGCAATAATCCTCTTAAACGAGATTGAATATTTTCTTCTGTTATACCGGGAACAAAAGGAGGACCATCGAAATTTTTTAAAACATTTTCTATTACTAACATTGTATCACTAATATCCAAATTCGAATATTTTATACCTAAAAGGTTTGCTGCAACCTCTGCATCTTCTAAACTTTGATTGCTAGTATATGGGCTTGGTAGCATGACGACTTGAACCAGTTCAGGGCCGAGAGCGTCTGTAGCAATTGTAGCAACAAGAGCTGAATCAATTCCTCCAGACATACCTAATATTACACCGGGAAACCGATTATTATTTACATAATCTCTAAGACCTAAAACTAATGCTTTATACAAACTTTCAATTTTATTAGATGATTTTTCTATTTTTCCTGAACCTTTCCATCTTTGATTTTCATTTTTGATATTAATTATTGAAACCTGTTCTTCAAAATCTAGAGAATTAAAAAATAATTTTCCATCGTCATTTAAACCAAAAGACGATCCATCAAATATTAATTCATCTTGACCACCTATCCGATTTAAATATATCAAAGGTAGCTTGGTTTCATGTACTCGTGATGCAACAACGGAATATCTCTTATCTTTTTTGTCTATTGAAAACGGGGATGCGTTAATAGATAAAAACATTTCAGCTCCTGACTCTGCTTGGCATTCTAGAACTGTTTCATCCCAAATATCTTCGCAAATTGGTAAACCAATCTTTACTCCTTTAACATTTACAGGACCCGATAACGGACCTGATTTAAAAATTCTTTGCTCATCGAAAACACCAGTATTTGGAAGTTCATATTTATCACGAAAAGTTGAAATTTTTCCGTTTTCTAGGACAAATACAGAATTTTTAATAAAATTATTATCTTTTCTAGGAGCTCCAACAATAATGGCAGACTTATTGTCTTCAGTATCTTTAGCTAATTTTTCAATTTGACTTTCTACTAAAATTAAAAAATCTTCTCTTAAAACCAGATCATCAATAGGATACCCAGAAATATATAATTCTGGTGCAACTATTAAATCAACATCGTTATCTAACTCTGATCTAATTTTAATCAGTTTATTTACATTTCCTACCACATCACCGACTAAAGGATTTAATTGAGCTAATGCTATCTTAAGTTTATTTTTCATTGCAAAATAATTTATTTAATTTTTAGACTTGTTAAATAAAAATTCTCTGCCAAATTTTACCATTGATTTACCACCATAAGAAATTATATCTGCTGTTGCATATGTTTCTGACCACATACTTGGCAGATAAGAACCTGTTCCAATAACATCCACTGGAACATTTGCAAGTCCAAAAACTTTACATTTTTCTGGTCCAAATCCACTTGAAGCTACTATCTTTACATCATTAAATCCAGCTTCATCTAGAATTTCTCTTAACCTCCACACAGCTGCCGCAGAAACACCTGTTCCGATAAGATACCTTAATTCTTGTTCAGTTCTGTAACCCTTTATGGCTTCAGGTATATTTCTTTCTAAAACAGAATATGAACCCGCAACATCTAATCCTTCGATATATCTACTCCCATGAGTATCAAGTCTCAAGGAAAGTTTTTTGTTTGAAGCTAGAGATTTGAATTTTCTACAAACTGCCAAACCATCAGTTATTTCTTTTCCAAAATAATCTATCAAAACAGTGAGTGGTTCGTTTGGCCAAGCATGATTAAACATCTCTGCAGCTCTAACTGTTGAACCAGCATAGCCAACCAATGCATGTGGCATTGTTCCTAAGCCTTTAGTGTCGTTAAACAAATATGCAGTTCTATCTGTTGCACATCCAATAAACCCATTTGCTCCATTTTCTTTCTTCGCAGACTCCGAACCAATAAAAGCTCCATAAGCCATTAAATCTGACATATCTATGCCAGCACAATGCCTTGCATCCATTGCTAAAAAAGAAACTTTGGGTAATGATAACACCATAGATTTCGCATTATAAGCAGCGACACAAGTAGCTCCTATTTTTTGGAGCAAAGCTGTTTCAAGGTCTACCAGATTTGACATTGATCCTGAAATATAAACTAAAGGTTCACCAGCACCTACATAATCCCCTTCATTAAATAGCCTGTTGATTGTTACACTAACTTTTCTTTCTTTAATTATTTCTTGCAACCAATCTATTGCAGGGCTAATTGCAGACAAAACAGGTCTTCTCATAAAAATAGCATATGTTACTTCAGTATCACCAAACTTTGACACTATTTCCTTAGTTCTTAGAAAATATCTATCTGTAACTGAGTTTAAAAGTTCTTTATCTGGTCTGGTACCAACTAACCTTTTTTTATTTATTATTTCAGAATTCTTTTTTGAATTTGACATTTGTGCTAAATATTTAAGAGACTTTTGAAAGATCCTTATTTAGTTTTTTTCTTCTTTCAACTAATAACTCTGCTAATAAAAAAGCTAATTCAAGTGATTGTTTGGCATTTAACCTGGGGTCACAATGAGTGTGATATCTATCAGCCAAATTGGATTCTTTTACAGTATAAATTCCTCCAACACATTCAGTAACATTTTGTCCAGTCATTTCAAAATGAACTCCACCTGGTATTGATTCTAATTCAGAATGTACATCAAAAAAACCCTTAACTTCATCCATTATATCATCAACTTTTCTCGTCTTAAAACCATTTGAAGCCTTGATAGTGTTGCCATGCATTGGATCACAACACCAACCGACTACAAGGCCATTTTTCTTAACAGCCTGCACTAATGGCTTTAAATTTTTAAAAACATTTTTTGCTCCCATTCTAGCAATTAATGTAAGTCTACCAGGTTGATTTAAAGGATTTAACTTTTCTATAATTTTTATTAATTCATCAGGATCTAAAGTTGGACCACACTTAACACCAATAGGATTTGAAATGCCTTTCATATACTCCACATGAGCGCCATCTAGATCTCTAGTTCTATCACCTATCCATAGCATATGGGCAGATGTAGCAAACCAACCTTTTTCTTCTGTTATAGTATCTTTTCTAGTTAAAGATTCTTCATAATTTAATAATAAAGCTTCATGAGAAGTATAAAATTCAGTTTCTCTCAGTTGAAGTGTGTTACTTGGAGTAATACCACAGGCATTCATAAATGATAAAGACTCTGATATTTTTTCAGCAATTTTTTCGTATCTTTCAGCTTCCTTTGTCCCATTAACAAATTCTAGATTCCATTCTTGTATCTTAGTTAAATCAGCCATTCCTCCACTTGCAAAGGCACGCAATAAATTTAATGTTGACGCAGACTTATCATAAGCTTTTAATAAACGGATCGGATCAGGCTCTCTTGAAAGTTTATCAAAAGCCATGTCATTTATCATATCACCTTTATAGCTTGGCAATTCTATTCCATCTATAACTTCAACCGGCGAAGATCTAGGCTTTGAATATTGACCTGCAAATCTACCTATCTTAACAACTGGCAATGAAGAACCAAAAGTTAACACTACTGCCATTTGTAAGAAAACTTTAAAACTATCTCTTATATTATTAGCATTATGCTCTAAAAACGATTCTGCACAATCTCCACCTTGAAGCAAAAATGATTTGCCCTCAGCTACGGAAGCTAAACGTCTTCTTAAACGCCTTACTTCTTCAGCAAAAACTAATGGTGGTCTTTTAGCTAACTCCTTTTCAGTTTCTGATAGTTTTGCTTTGTCACTATATTCAGGAAACTGTTTTATAGGAAATTCTTGCCATGAATTAGTTGACCATTTCATTTAACATTCCTTTTGATTGATGTAACACATTATAATAGTTGAGAATTTTATCAATAAATAAAAAAATTTTATTTCATTGTTACAAATTCTTCTGCAGCTGTAGGGTGAATACCTATTGTTTCATCAAAATGATTCTTATTAGCTCCTGCTTTTATTGCTATGGCAATACCTTGAATTATTTCAGGTGCATGCTCGCCTAACATGTGTGCTCCAATTACTTTATTATTTTTATCTACTATCAACTTAATGAGAGTTTTTTCTATTTTTCCGGATATAGTATTTTTTAAAGGATTAAATTCAGATACGTATTCTTTAACTTTAATTCCCCTTTTTACAGCCTCATTTTTGCTAATACCAACAATTGAAACTGGTGGTTGTGAGAAAACAGCGCACGGTACATTTTCATATGAAACAAACCTTTTTATGCCCCCAAACTCTCTATCAGAAAACGCATGACCTTCAGCTATTGCTACTGGTGTTAAATTAATTCTATTTGTGACGTCGCCAATAGCATAAATAGATGGGATATCACTTTGATTATAATTATTAACTAAAACTTCACCATTTTTTCCTAATTCTAAACCAATAGCCTCTAATTCTAAATCTTCCGTATTAGGTTTTCTTCCCGTTGCCCCCATAACAAGATCAGATTCAAGTATTATTTTATCAGAAACTTTAATTTTATATTTATTTTCATTTTTATCAATGCGCTCAATATTATTATTAGGAAATATCCTAACACCTGAGTTTTCAATCTGCCCTGTTAGCTTTTTTCTTATATCAAGATCAAAACCTCTTAATACGTAATCTGATCTAAAAACTAGACTTGTATCAACACCAAATCCAGAAAAAATTCCTGCAAACTCAACTGCAATATAACCTGATCCATATATAATTACAGATTTTGGAAGTTTTTTAAGATCAAGAGCTTCATCAGAGTTAATCATAAATTCATTGCCTACAAAATTAGGAAAATTTGATTTTCCGCCGACAGCAATCATAATTTTTTTTGCAGAAATTATTTTTTCTTCATTATTAGAGCTTACTAAAACTTTATTATGTGAAATTAATTTTCCAAACCCTCGGTACAAATCACATCCAGAATTGATTATAAGATTTTTATAAATTTCATGTAAACGGTCTAGTTCTTTATTCTTTTTAACTATTAAATCAGACCAATTCGGCTTTATACCGCCAACTTCCCAGCTATACCCGATAGCATCTTCAACATTTCTTGAAAACTCAGAACCATAAATTAATAATTTTTTTGGAACACAGCCTCTCAGAACACAAGTTCCACCAGGTCTGTCAGCTTCAACCACAGCTGTCTTAGCGCCATACCCAGCAGCAATTCTTGCAGTTCTAGTGCCTCCAGAACCTGCTCCAATTACTATTAAGTCATAATTAAAACTTTCCATTACAAACTTTCAATTTAAAGACTATGATTTATTTATTTTTTAATTCATATTATATTTTTACGCAAACTTTTAAAGTGGAATGATTATGTTAAGTGATTTAAAAGATATATTGGTTGTATCAATTGAACAAGCCGTAGCTGCTCCTTACCTATCAAGTAGGCTTGCAGATGCTGGAGCAAGAGTAATCAAAATAGAACGTCCGGAAGGAGATTTTGCTAGAAACTATGATACTTTTGTTAATGGTGATAGCGCTTATTTTGTCTGGCTTAACCGCGGAAAAGAATCTATTGCCTTAAATTTAAAAGAACTAGATGATCTTCAAGTTTTAAAAAATATTATTAAAAAGGCAGATATCTTGATACAAAACTTAGCACCTGGAGCTTTTGAAAGATTAGGTTTAAATCTTGAAATTTTAAGAGAAGAGTTTCCTAAATTAATAACATGTTCTATCACTGGATTCGGAGAAAAAGGTCCATATATGAAACAAAAGGCCTATGACATGCTTATTCAGGCAGAAACAGGACTAACAGATTTAACTGGTGTTCCAGAAAATGAAATTGAAAAAGGAAGAGCCAGGGTGGGTGTATCAGTATGTGACATTTCTGCTGGCATGACTGCTCTTAATGCAGTTTTACAAGCATTAATTGGTAGAAACAAGTCAGGAAAAGGTAGACATATTTCAGTTTCTTTATTTTCTTCTCTATCAGACTGGATGAATGTTCCATACCTTCAATATGCATATTCCAAAAAAGAACCCAAAAGATGCGGTATACGACATCCAACCATAACACCATATGCATCTTTTCAGTGTCGTGATAAACTTGAAATCTTAATTGGAATACAAAATGAAAGAGAATGGGTTAATTTTTGCAAATATGTATTGGAAAATGAAAAATTAGCATTTGACGAATTATTTTCTTCTAATAGTTTGAGAGTTAAAAATACTAAAAAGCTTGAAAAAATAATTAATGAAAAGTTTGAAAAAAATACCAGAGATGAAGTTATAAATAAATGTGACCTAGGCGGCATAGCTTACGGAAGAATTTCAAATATTGAACAATTTTCATTACATCCTCAAAACCAATTTATAGAGATTAATGCACCAAATGGAGAAGTTAAAATGGTAGCACCAGGGGCAGAACATGACGGGAAACATTTTTTTGCTAAAAATGTTCCAAAACTGAATGAAAATGGAAAAAGTATAAGAAAGGAATTTAAATAATTAAAAAATAGCACTTCCTTTCATTGTCATTCCAGATTCACTTGTACTAGTAAAAGATGAAATCTCGTTTTCATTGGAGCATATAACTTTTATTTGTAAATTTTCATTTGCAAATACTGGCGCAGTTCCTTTATGTATAAATTTTTTGGCTTTTTTGTTGGCTAATTTTTCTGAAGCCCTGAGTAACAAAGTAGCCTGCAATGGACCATGAAAAACAAGATCTTTGTAATTTTCTTCTTCTTTACAATACTTATAATCATAGTGAATTCTATGGCCATTAAATGTTATTGCTGAATACCTAAATAATAAAGTGGGATGTGTAAAAATTTCTTCTTCTAATTCACCCTTTTCAAAAGGAAATGGCACTTTAAAGGTTGAAACATTTTTACCCATACCCATATCTCTATAAACAATATCCTGAAATTCATTCAACACATTTTGATTTTTTACATCAAACACATGTTTAACTTTCACAAAGCATAATTTCCCAGTTTTTCCATCTTTTAAAGACACATCTATTATTGAAGATTTTCTTACAATATGATCACCCACATATAAAGGTGACAAAAATTCAGTTTCACACCCTGCCCACATTCTTCTTGGCAGCGGAACTGGGGGAAGGAAGGCTCCCCTAGCAGCATGAGAGTCTTTACCCAATTCTGAAAATTTTGTAACTGGAGGAGCTAATGTCCAGTGTATACCTGATGAAGCTTCATCTCCTAATTTAGGGCTTTCAACATCCATATCTAAAGTTGCACGAAATTTTTGTTCTAAACTAGGGGTTAATATATCCTCTGCAATTTCAGTTTTACCTATCCAAGACCTAAGTTTATCTATATCTAATTCTTTAAACACTATTTAATTATCACTTTTTAAATTTATTATGATTTATTATATTAAATTTTAATAAAAAGTTTAGAGGATTCTTCATGAAAAACATTCTTAAAAGAAAAATAGGAATTGCTGGTTGTGGCACAATGGGGTTGCCAATGCTAAAAGTTCTATTGAAAAACAAAATATCTGCTACAGGTTATGATATAAAACCGAAAGAAAACTTTAAAAGTATAAAAAACAATTTTGTAGAATCAAAATTATCTTTTTTTGATCAAAATGAAATTATCATAAGTTTAGTCAGAGATATAAATGAAACCATAGAAATTTGTGAAGGAAAAAACGGATTATTTTATTTTAAAAAGCCAAAATTTTTAATAATTTCATCAACTTTGTCGCCTTTGTTTATCAAAAGTTTGAAAAAAAAATCTCCTAGAAATATAACTTTGATTGATGCACCTATGTCTGGCGCCCCGATGAGTGCAAAAAGAGCGTCATTAACCTTTATGATTGGGAGCACAAAAGTTCAATTTAAAAACATTTTGCCTCTTTTAAAATTAATGGGAAAAAAAATTAAACATATCGGCTCCTTCGGTGAAGGAATGTCTGTAAAGGTACTTAACAATTTTGTTGCATCCTGTTCAGTTGTTGCCGTAAGAAACGTTTTGTCAAAGGCTAAAAGTTTTGGAATAAAGCCTAAACAATTACTTGATGTCTTAAAAGATTCCTCAGGTCAAACTTGGTTTGCTAATAATTTAGAAAATATTGATTGGTCGAAAGAAAATTATGATAGTAAAAATACAATTGGGATCTTAGAAAAAGATATAAAAAGTTTCTTAGATGCTATAAATGAAACTTCACCTAACAATAAAGCAATGAAAAACTTTCAAAATTCCCTAATTGAAGGTTTAAAAGGTATACCCTCTTATCCCACAAATTAAAACCTTAATAAATCCCTTCCTCAATACCTATTGCGAAGTTTAGAGATGCTTCAGCAATTCTATCTTTAAAATCGTTGTTCCAATTTCCTTTTAAAATTATAGGTTTTAAAACCTGCCTCCATTTTAAACCTAACAATATTTTATCTATTGCTCTTACCGTTCCTTCTCCATCAAGCCCTGCTCTAATATAATAAAAAACTGGAAGCCCTTGGGTTTGATCCAATAATTCATTATAACATCTATCAAAAAAATCTTTTGTTGCACCTGCCATATAACCAAAGTTTTCAGTGGTACCAATTATAACGCCATTGGATTTTTTTATTGACTCAGATAAGATTTTTAAAGGCGAAAAAATTTCAATATTTATTTTTAAATTTTTTGAATTAATAGTTTTGATAACTATTTCAGACAAAGTTTTTGTGTTTTTTGAAGGAGAGTGAGAAATGAAAATAATTTTTTTATCTGTATATTCCATCCCATTCTTCAACTTCTTTAAGATTACCATTTTTATCAAGCTCGGGTCTGTTTTTAGTAAAAGTATTCTCTTTGCCAACAACTCCATAGTTCATATATCCTAAACGCACTAGAGGTCTAGCTTTAGAAGCATCAAACAAACCATCAGTTATATAATTGTCATCAATATAAACACCAATAACCTCTCCAAAAACAACATAAGTTCCAGTCCCTTCAGACCTATTGCTTCCAGGTAAGTCAATAGTTTTCCAATATTTACATTCAAGAGCCGCTGGACTTTCCTTAACATACGGCGCATCAACAAACTTTCCTTGAGAATATTCGAGTCCTGTCAGATTAAATTCATCCACAGAATACTCAGCAGGAGCTGAACTACCATTCATTCCATCAAATAATTTTTCAACTGCTAAAGAAAATGTAAAAACACCTGTTTCCTCAATATTTTTAACACTATCTTTAATGCTAACTGATGAAAACATTACAAAATGCGGTTTATCCGCAACAGCATTGAAATAACTATATGGAGCTAAGTTTTGAAAGCCCCCTATACCTTTTGAACCAATCCAACCAATAGGTCTTGGTGCAACTATAGCTTTATATGGATCATGTGGAAGACCATGATTATTTTTTTTACAATCATAATGCATAAAAACCTCTATTAATTTTTACTAGATTAATACATAAATAACATTTATTTAAGAACAAAATTACCTTTAAAAAAATTAGAGATGTTATTATGAAACCAAAATTTAATATAAAAAACATAGGTTTTATTGGTTTAGGCGTTATGGGCATGCCAATGTGCATCAATTTGTCGAAAAACAAAAAATTTAATGTTTCTGGATTTGATAAAAATGCAGGAAAAAATAAAATACTTACAAAATTAGGTTTAAAAGCAGCATTAAATCTAAAAGAAATATATGAAAAAAATGATTTGGTTATTACTTGTTTGCCTGGAGGAAAGTTTGTTGAAAAGCTTTATTTCCAGGACAAAATGATTTCTTTTGTTAGAGAAAATCAAATTATTGTAGACATGTCTACTTCTCAACCAGATTTAATGACCAAGATAAATACAACAATCAAAGATAAAAAATCTTCTTTTGCCGATGCTCCCATAGCACGAACAAGACAAGCTGCAATTGACGGCACACTCGCTATAATGGTTGGGTCTAATCAAATTATTTTTGAAACGATAAAGCCAGCTTTAGAACTGATGGGATCTGATATCATGCATTGTGGTGATGTAGGTGCTGGACAATTTACTAAGATTTTAAATAACATGCTTTTATTTCAAAATGTCCTTGCACTTTCAGAAGCATCAAAAATAGCCGAAAAATATAATTTAGATTGTGAACAACTGTTTCAAAATATTTCTAAATGCTCAGGCGATAGTTTTGCATTAAAAAACCATGGTTTAAACAGCATAGTTAAAGATAATTATCCTAATCCAGCCTTTTCAGTAAAATATGCACAAAAAGATTTATCTTATGCTATAGAGCTTGCAAAAAAACAGAATATTAATACTCCAGGATGCTATAATTTAAATGAACTCTTTACAAAGGCAATTGATGAAGGATATGGAGATTTATACTTTCCAGTCATCAAAAAAATTCTATAAATCAACCTCTTCCAACAAACGGCATGTCATTCGCCATTATAGTCATATTCAATACATTTGTGTCTAAAGGCATTTTTGATATAGCAGAAATTGCATTAGCTATATGGGTTGCATCAAAAACGGGTTCTACTTCAATTTTCCCTGTAGCTTGAGGCACTCCCTCTTTCATTCTTTGAGTCATAGGCGTTTCTGCATTACCAATATCAATTTGACTACAAACTATCTTAAAAGGTCGTCCATCTAATGAAATAGTTTTAGTCATTCCTGTTATTGCATGTTTTGTCGATGTGTAAGCAATAGATCCTGGCCTAGGTGTCATTGACGAAATGCTTCCATTATTAATTATCCTTCCTCCTTGGGGATCTTGTCTTTTCATTAAGTCAAAAGCATATTTAGCGCACAAAAACATTCCATTTAAATTTATGTCAACAACATACTTCCATTCATCAAAAGAAATTTCATCCATTGTTTTAGCTGGAATTCCAACCCCAGCGTTATTAAACAAAAGATCTATTCTACCAAATTTTTCCTCAATTTTTTTATACAAATTTTCAACTTCATCAGGTTTACTTACATCTAAAGAACAAATATCAATATTATTTTTACACAAAATTTTTGTTTCTTCTAACTTTTCAGTTCTTCTGCCAACAAGCATGACATGCATACCATCTTCAGAAAGTTTTTTTGATACAACTTGCCCAACCCCAGTACCAGCACCGGTAACAACTGCAATTTTTGTCATGCTTTTCTCCTCACAATTAGTTAAATTTATTAATTTACATCTAACAAATTATGTTCAATTATAATAGAATGTCAAAAAAAGTTTATATTGGATGTGGAGCAGGATTTGCTGGAGATCGTTATGACGCGTCAATTCCAATAGTGAACGAATTTAAAAACATCAAAGGTCCAAAATATTTAATGTTTGAAGTTCTTGCTGAACGAACCTTAGCTATTGCACAACAATTTAGAATTCAAGACAAGTCAAAAGGTTATTCCCCATACTTGGATTTCTATATTGAGCCGATTTTAGAAGATTGCTTGAATCATAATATTAAAATAATTTCAAATTTAGGGGCGGCAAATCCAATTGGAGCTGCAAAGCGAATTATTGAAATAGCTAATGATAAAAAAATTAATAAACCAAAAATTGCTGTTGTCTTAGGAGATGATATTTTAAATTATATGAGCAAACATGATATCTTGAATTCTCCTACAATGGAAGGTTTAGATATTAAAAATACTCAAATAACAGCAGCTAATGTTTATTTAGGAGCTTTTCCAATAGCAGATGCTTTGGACAAAGATGTAGACATTGTTATAGTTGGTAGGTCAGTTGACAGTGCACTTGCATTAGGTCCATTAATTCATGAATTTAAATGGAAACCTGATCAACTAAATATGTTATCTTCTGGAACCATTTGTGGACACCTTCTTGAATGCGGAGCTCAAGTGACAGGCGCATATTTTGCAGATCCAGGTTACAAAGATGTTCCAGATTTATATAATGTTGGTTTCCCTATAGCAGAATTCAATGAAAATGGTGAATTTTACATTACTAAACCAAAAAATACTGGTGGCATAGTAAATAAAGCAACTGTTACGGAACAATTATTATATGAAACACACAACCCAAATCAGTATATAGTTCCCGATGTAATAGCTGACATGTCTCAGCTAAACCTTATTGAAGAAGAAGAAAATAAAGTTTTAGTTAAAGGTGGTAGAGGTCATAAAAAACCTAGTCATCTTAAAGCAACAATATGTTCTGAGAGCGGGTATATGGGTGAAGCAGAAATGAGTTATGCGGGTCCTAATGCTCTTCATAGGGCTAAATTAGCAATTGAAGTAATTGAAAAAAGGGTTCAAAAAATTGGGTTACAAGGCAAAACAAGATTTGAAATTATTGGCGCTGGCTCAGTTCATTTTTCTTCCGAAGAAGAGACCTCTTATGAGAATAATTTTGATGGAGATTACAGAATTAGGTCAGCAGGTTTTTTTGAAAAAAAAGAAGACGCTGAAAAGTTTGTAGCTGAAACTTATTCTCTTTATTGTTCTGGACCCTCAGCAGGGGGCGGTGCCAGAACATCAATCACTGCCGAATCTTCAACAGCATCTATTTTAATTGATAGAAAAATAATTGATCCTCAAGTTAAAATTGAAATTATTTAAACATGGTTAAAGTTATAGAATTACCAGTACATTCGATTGCCCATAGCAGGGCTGGAGACAAAGGTGATGTCTCAAATGTTTCGCTTATTACATATAATAAAAATGGCTGGGAAAATATTAAAGTTAATGCAACTGAAAGTAAAGTTTTAGAGATTTTTAAACATCTTGGAGCAACTAATGTCACAAGATATGAATTACCCAACTTAATGGCACTAAATTTTGTAATTGAAAATGCTCTAGGCGGTGGTGTTAACAGTTCGTTAAGATTAGATAGACATGGAAAAACTTTGTCATCATATTTGCTATATCATTTGAAACTAAAAGTTTCATTAAATATGCTTCCAGACAACTCTCCTTATAGAATTAAATTTAACAGAGGATAAGATCATGATAGAAGCAGGTACATTAATTGTCAAAATTTTAGAAAATCAAAAAGTCGAGCGAGTCTTTTGTGTTCCTGGAGAGAGTTACCTTTCAGTTATGAATGGTCTTCAAGAAACCTCTATAAAAACCATCTTGTGCAAGCATGAAGGTGGAGCTTCAATGATGGCCGAAGCAGAAGGAAAACTGTCAGGCAGACCAGGAATTGCTTTTGTTACAAGAGGTCCTGGCGCAACTAATGCCGCTTCTGGAGTTCATATAGCTCAACAGGATAGTACACCAATGATACTTTTTGTTGGCCAAATTGAAAAAGAGATGTATGGAAGAGATGCTTTTCAAGAAGTTGATTATAAAGATTTTTTTGGAGGCATGTCGAAATTAGTCATTGAAGTACAAGATGCAAATCGATTGTCTGAGATAATTTCAAGAGCTTTTCATACTGCGATGTCTGGAAGACCAGGGCCAGTAATAATTGCATTACCTGAAAACATGTTGACTGAAAAAGTTGATGTAAAGCCAGTTGATTTTGTAAAAAAAATAAACTCTGGACCTTCAACTAAAGATTTAGCTTTGTACATTGAAGAAATAAAGAAATCCAAAACCCCAATTATAATAATTGGAGGTTCTGTTTGGTCAGAAGATGCAGCAATTAACTTAGAAAAAGTTTCAGAAATTTTAAATATTCCAATTTATACATCTCATAGAAGGCAAAGTTACTTTGATAATTTTCATCAAAACTATGCTGGCGACCTAGGGTTGGCAGTAAACCCTGAAATAATAAAAAATATTAAAGATAGTGATTTTATAACAATTATTGGTGGGAGATTAAGTGAAAACCCTTCTCAAGCATTTACTTTATTAGGTATACCTGACCATAACTCTAAATTAGCGCATATCCACCCTTCCCCAGAAGAAATTGGCAAGGTATATAAACCTGATATTGGAATAGTATCCAGTCCAATTGTTTTTGTTGAGACTTTAAGAATGACACTTGAATCATTTAATCAAAGTTTTTTTAAAGACACTAATAATTATCAAAAAATATACCAAGACTGGATAAATGAAAATTTGACTCCTCCAAATTCTGGAGTTGATTTATCTCGAGGCATAAGAGAATTAAAAGAAAAATTAAAAGATGATACCATAATAACTAATGGTGCAGGAAATTATGCGGTTTGGGTTCATAGATTATTCAGATTTAAAAAATATAACACTCAATTAGCCCCTATATCAGGTTCTATGGGTTATGGTGTCCCTGCTGGAATAGCAGCTAAATTAAAGCATAAAAATAAAGAAGTTATTGCTTTTGCTGGAGATGGATGTTTCCAAATGACAAGTAACGAATTTGCAACAGCTGTGCAATTTAATGCTGGGATAGTAGTTATAGTAATTGACAACGAGATGTATGGAACAATTAGAATGCATCAGCATAAAAACTATAAAGGAAGATATAAACATACCGGTCTAGTCAACCCTGATTTTGTTCAACTAGCCAATTCAATGGGGGGCAAAGGATATCCAGTAGATAAAACTGATGATTTTGTAAAAACTTTTCTAGAAGCAAGTGAATGGTCTAAGAAAAACTCTTTGCCAAGTTTGTTACATGTAAAAACAGGACCTGAAATGGTTCTTCCTGGAAAAAGATTTGATCAATTGTAATTTATTTCGTTAAGATAAAAATTTTCTGTTAATGAAATTTTTTGTTTTCTCAAACTACTAATATCCTCAGCACATATTTGTTCCATTATATTTAATAATTCATCTTTAAAAATGTCATGAACATGCTGAGCTCCAATTTCACCTAAAGCAGCTAAACCAATAAAAAAAGGCCTTCCGGTCATAACAAAATCAGCTCCAAGCATTAATGCCTTGCAAATATCTTGCCCGGAATGAAAGCCACTATCAATAATTATAGGAAAGTCTGGACCTAATTTTTTTCTTATTGATGGTAAAGTTTGCAAAGGACTTGGAGCCATGTCCAATTGTCGGCCACCATGATTTGACAAATAAACACAATCTACAATTTTAGAAGCTAAAACAGCATCATCCTCGTGCATCAAACCTTTTAAGACAACTGGTCCTTTCCAAATATCTTTTACCTCTTGTAAATAATCCCAATCAAGGTAGCGTTTCATTTGACTACCTGCAAATCCCGCTTTAGATTTTTCATTACCATGCCAATTTCCATTAGAGTATTGGTCCATTGTACCAAATGCAGGCATTCCATTTATTAAAGTTCCTATTGACCATGCAGGACAAATAGCAGCATGATAGAGAGTTCTTAGATTTGTTTTTGGTGGTACAGAAACACCAGCTAAACGAAGCCTCTCTCTTCTACTAGATGCAGGTATATCTGCAGTAACAATTAAAACTTTGTAACCATTGTTTTTAGCTCTTTTTAACAAGTCATCCCTAATTTCTTTGTTCTCTGGAGGATATAATTGAAACCAACCCTGATCATCTAAATATTTTGAAACTTCTTCTATTGATGCACACGCAACAGTTGATAATGAATAAGGTAATTTATTTTTAACTGACATTTTTGACAAATATTTTTCTGCTCCAGGCCAAATCAAACTTGTCAAACCTACTGGAGCAATGCCAAATGGAACATTAAATTTACAGCCTAAAATATTGGTTTTTAAATTAGGCTTTACATTTCCTTTTAAATATCTAGGTGTTAAAAAAATATTATTTAATATACTTTGATTATGAATAATTGCATTATCATAACCAGTTCCAGAAAATAAATATTCAGAAGCAAAATGAGGTAACCTTCTTTCAGCTTTTGGCAATAAATCTATAACTCTAGGGTATTTGTCCATTAAAAATTGCATGTTGCTATCTCAAATATATTGTTAAACATATCAAAATTTAATATTATCATTATGTTGCTAAATCAAAACAAAAATTTTAATAAAACAGGTTAAAAAATGATAGAAAATCCTCCATTAATACAAATTAAAAAATCATCAGGCAGGAAAAAACCGACGCCAGACCAGATTAATGCATTTAAAAATGTGCCTACTGGGTTCATTTGCGATGCAATGGAAGGATATGGGGCATTACCTCAATCAATAAAGTTACTTGACCAAACAAATAAGAATTTTCATATAGTTGGCTCTGCATTAACCGTTTATTCAGGCGCTGCTGATGTACTTGGTTTGCAAGTTGCTATAAGTGAAATTATTGATGGAGACATAGTTGTGAATACTGTAAATGGATGGCAAGAGACTGCATCTGCAGGTGACAGAATTACTGGTCTGATAAAAAACAATGGTGGAGCATGTTTAGTAACTGACGGACCTATACGCGATCTAAATGGAATTTTAGAAACTCAATTACCATGTTTTTGTTCGGGAATAAACCCAAATTCTCCCTACAACAGTGGACCAGCAAAAATTGGATTTCCAATTAATATTGGGAATGTAAATATTGAAAGTGGTGATATCATAGTTGGTGATATAGATGGAATAGTTGTAATACCATTCGATAGAATCGATCAAATTGCTTCTAAAACAAATCATATCATAAACATTGAAACAGATATGGACAAAAAAGTTCAAGATGGATTAAAAATATCTCCAGAAATTCAAGATCTAATTAAATCTGATAAAGTTAAATATTTTGATTAAGACAACTATTGAATAATTTTACCTTCAGTACATTTTTTTAAATAATCAAAATTTATATCTTCATTAATTTCTAATAATTTGAACCCACTTTTTTCTATACCAAAAATTGCATAGTTTGTATAAACTCTTGTGACAACAGATTTACCAGTTAAGGGTAAACTGCACTCTTTTAGTAACTTTGGTTCACCGTATTTAGTAAGATGGTCAGTCATCACAAAAATATTTTTTGCTCCAGCTACTAAATCCATTGCTCCTCCAACTGCTGGTATTCCTTTACCAGTAGTCCAATTTGCCAAATCTCCATTTTCAGAAACTTCCATTGCGCCTAATACACAAATATCAATATGTCCTCCTCTAATCATGGAAAAACTATCAGCATGATGACAAAAACTTCCACCAGGTAAGATAGTAACAGGTTTTTTGCCTGCATTGATCAACTCGTAGTCAACTTCATTTTCAAGTGCCGGTGGACCCATTCCTAACAAACCATTCTCTGAATGATAGATGATTTCTTTATTTTCCTCTACAAATTGCGACACTAATTCAGGCATTCCTATGCCTAAATTTACATAGCTACCATGAGGTAAGTCATTTGCTATTTTTGAAGCAATCTGATTTCTTGTCCAACCTAGTTTTAAGGTTTTTAGCTTCGATTTCATCATGGGTAAACCTCTCCATTCTCAATTGCATGAGTTTCTATCAATGGATTTTTAACCTCCACAATTTTGTCTACAAATATGCCTGGTGTAATAACCTTCTCAGGATCTGTTTCTTTAACATCAATAAAATTTTTAACCTGAACAATAGTTTGTTTAGCTGCCATACACATTATTGGATTGAAATTTCTTGCTGTTTTATTAAAAGACAAATTTCCATATCTGTCTGCATTTTCTGCCTTCACAAATGCGAAGTCTGCTGACAATGCTTTTTCAAGAATATATTCTTTTCCATCAAACATTTTTGATTCTTTACCATTAGCAAGAGGAGTTCCTACAGCTGTTGCTGTATAAAAACCTGGGATCCCTGCTCCTGCTGATCTAATTCTTTCAGCCAAAGTCCCTTGAGGGACAACCTCTAATTCAATTTCATTTTTTTCATACTGCTCTTTAAAAGTAATGCTCTTATGAGAACGTGCAAAAGAACATATGACTTTATTTACTTGTCTTTGACCTATTAAAGCTCCTAAACCAATTCTTCCATTACCTGCGTTATTAGCAATTATAGTAAGATTTCTAGATCCATTATCAATCAACGCGTGAATTAACTCGACTGGGCTTCCTGCCTCACCAAAACCTCCAATCATAATAGTTGATCCATCAAAAACTTCTGAAACAGCATCATTAATTGAATTAATTAATTTGTTAACTTCCATTTTTCTCTCTGATTGTCTATTAATAAGATATATACATTATTATAAATATCAAAAGTATAAAAGGTTCTCAAATGGATTTCAATTTTACTGAGCAAGAAATAAACTTTCGAAATGAGATTAGAGAATGGCTCTCTATTAATTTACCAAAAAATATAACTCAAAAAGTACGAAAATATCAAAGACTTAACAAAGAAGATTATGAAATTTTCATGAAAAAACTAAATGAGAAT
The DNA here is from genome assembly GCA_902533695.1 of uncultured SAR116 cluster alpha proteobacterium. Classification (GTDB taxonomy): domain Bacteria; phylum Pseudomonadota; class Alphaproteobacteria; order Puniceispirillales; family Marisalimonadaceae; genus AG-426-I14. The sequence continues at coordinate 7,365 of CACAMV010000002.1, read as the reverse complement.
GGCTGGTTAGCTATAAATTGGCCTGCAGAATATGGGGGTACTGGTTGGAATAGTGTTCAAAAGCACATATTTGAAGAAGAGATAGTAAAAGCTAATGCCCCAAGAGTTGTTCCATTTGGTCTAAATATGCTTGGACCTGTTTTAATAGAATATGGTTCAGAGAAACAAAAACAATATTATTTACCTAGGATTTTAAACTGTGAAGACTGGTGGGCTCAAGGTTATTCTGAGCCAGGTTCTGGATCTGATCTTGCAAGTTTGAAAACAATTGCGATTGACAATGGAGATTATTATCTCGTTAATGGTCAGAAAACTTGGACTACATTGGGTCAGTACGCAAATAAAATCTTTTGTCTCGTTAAAACAAACACTAATTGCAAACCTCAGGAAGGTATTTCGTTTTTATTGATAGATATAAAATCTCCAGGAGTTGAGGTAAAACCAATTATTACTCTTGATGGTGAACATGAAGTTAACGAAGTTTGGTTAACAAATGTAAAAGTTCCAAAGGAAAATTTATTAGGAGAAGTTAATAAAGGATGGACTTACGCAAAATATTTATTGACTCACGAAAGAACTGGTATAGCTGGAGTTCCATACTCAAAAAAGGCGATAGATCATTTAAAAACTATAGCATCTGAGATAACCAAAAATGGATTGCCATTGATTAAAGATCCTCTGTTTTCTTCACAGATTGCTGAATTAGAAATTGATATCAAAGCAATGGAAATTTTTAATTTAAGAACTGTATCTGCAGCTAGTGAAGGTAAAGCTCCAGAAATGGAAAGTTCTTTATTAAAAATTAAAGGATCTATTATTAGACAAAAAACCTCCGACCTATTGAGAAAAGCTATAGGACCTATGGCTTTACCATATATTTCAGAACAATTTGATGAGGGTTGGAATGAAGAACCAATTGGACCTGCATATGCAGGACCAATAGCAAAGCAATATTTTATAAATAGAAAAATTTCAATTTATGGCGGTTCCAATGAAATTCAAAAAAACATAGTGGCAAAATCTGCCTTTAAGTTATAGGTACATTATGCACTTTAACCTATCTGAAGAAAGAAAAATGCTTAGAGACACTATTGAAAGATTCCTCTCTGACAAATACAGCAAAATAAAGAATCACTATGAATACTCTACGTTAAGAGAAGGATATAACGTTAAAATCTGGAATGAAAGTTCAGATATTGGAATGATTAGCGGCTTGATACCTCCTAAATATAATGGATTGGGAGGATCAGGAGAGGATATAATGATAATATTTGAGTTAATTGGGAAATACTTATGTGTAGAACCATTTTTATCCACTGGACTAATGTCTTCAACCGCTCTTATTTCTTGCAGAAGTGATGAAAATCAATTATTAGATGATATAATTTCAGGAAAAAAAATTATTTCTTTTTGTCACTCAGAAATAGATAGTAGATATGATGAATCATTAGTGAAAGTTAAAGCCCATAAAAATAAAAATATATGGCACCTTGATGGCACAAAATCATTTGTATTAAATGGTGATCAATCAAATATTTTCATAGTGTCTGCAAGAATAAGCGGAAATCAATCAGATAAAAATGGTCTTGGTATATTTAAAATTCATGCAAAAGATTGCAAAATAAGACCCTACAATACTATTGATGGATACAGATGTTCGGAAATTTCATTCGATAGTGTTCCTGGTAAATTATTATGTTCTGATGAAAGAGCTTACAAATGTATTTTAGAAACTATTTTCGCAGGTACTCTCGCAGTATCTTCAGAAGCTATCGGAATAATGCAGAAATGTTTTGATCTAACAATTGATTATCTTAAAACAAGAACACAATTTGGTAAATCCATAGGATCATTTCAGGCTTTACAACATAGAATGGTCGATTTGATGATTGAAATTGAACAAGCTAAATCATGTGTCATGTTAGCTGCAGGAACATACAATTCAGAAAAAAATATTAAATATAGAAATATTTCTGCTGCGAAAAACCTTGTTGGGAGAGTTGGTAAATTAGTTGCTGAAGAATGTATTCAATTACATGGTGGAATTGGCATGACTTGGGAATATAATTTACAAAATTATGCAAAAAGATTAGTTATGATTGATCATCTAATGGGCGATAGCGATCATCACTTAGAACAATTTAAGAAATACAGTAAGTATTGATTATCTTTCAGCTATTAAATCCAATGCTAACTTCTTAAATGATTTCGGAATTTCTATTGCTTTTCTTTTTTGAATATCAAATAAAACTGCAACTATTTGTATATCCATTAAAACTTTATTTGAAGAATCATCAATTAAATGATGACAAAATTTAAATGATTTTTTACCCACTTCCAAAAAATTTGATTTTAAACTTAGAGCCATACCCAAGCTAGGAGAATGATAATACCTAACAAAATAATCAAGAGCCGCTGAACCTATTTTGTAATTATTTCTCCAATTATAGTCTGCACCACATCTTGTAAAAAATTGAGTAGCAGCATCAGATACACATGAAATCTTAAATTTGCTTGTTGCTTTTCCATTTTCATCCAAGTCCCAGGAATTTACAGCTTTTCTACATGTTATAAATGAATTTTTGGCTGGCTTCTTATACATTTTTATATAATCCAATTGTCTAAGTTCTTGAAAATTATTGTAATTAAAAAATGTTAGTTGAATTTCATCAAAAAACTTTGAAATTTTGTCTTTTAGTTTTTTATGGTCTTCATCAAATTTGATTACTGTCTCAAAAAATGCAGAAACATATTTTCCTGATACACAGTATAAATTAGATAATATAATAATAGAATTTTTCTGAATCTGTTTTACAGAAATAACTATTTCTAAAGAATTTTTTTCATGAACTTCGCGATGAAATATACATCGTTCACTTTCAATTTCAAAAGAACTCTTATTGTAAAAAACCTCCTGAGCAAATAATTTAAGTGCTTCAGAATGTTTTTCAAAATAAAATTGTACGTTCATGTGCGACATTTGATCACATTCATCTGCTTCAACTATTCCTTTATATGCAGAATAAAAATTTAATATTTCTTCTCTGGATTTAACTTTCATCAAATTTTTATGAACATCAATCACAAATTTATTTTTGCGTATTGAAATTATCTTAGTTTCATTCTTGATTATTCGTTTTCCTACATATAATTCGTGAGTAAGAATTAAAATTTTATTTGTAATTTTGTAAGAAGATCTAACAAATATATTTTCAAATTTGGATATTTTAATTTTATTAGATGTTATCTCTTCCTTTAAAAATATTTTTTTTTTAATATTTGTTAACGAAAAGAAAAATAAATCTGCAATTTCAAAAATTTTTTCTATTTTACTATTTTTTAAAAAAATATTTGAATCAATATCTAATTTTTTGATCTTATTTCGGTATGTTTCAAAATAAATCATCTTAATATTAGGAAATATCCTAATTAATTTTTTTCTCTTAATTCAAGTTTAGCAATAGACATTTTGTGAACATCATCAGGACCATCTACTATTCTCAAATATCTAGCAGTTGCGTATGCATAGGCCAATGGAAAATCTTGAGAAATCCCGGCACCTCCATGAACCTGAATAGCACGATCAACAACTTTTGACGTCATGTTTGGAACAACTACCTTAATCATAGAAATTTCTTTTCTTGCAACTTTATTTCCAACTGTATCCATCATGTGTGCTGCTTTTAAAACCAAAAGTCTAGCTTGATCAATTTCAGAACGACTAGAAGCAATATGATCCATTACAACACCTTGTTCTGCCAATGTTTTTCCAAATGCGACTCTTGACTTCGCTCTAGCAATCATCAATTCTAAAGCTCTTTCTGCTTGGCCAATTGACCTCATGCAGTGATGAATTCTACCAGGTCCCAGTCTTCCTTGTGCTATTTCGAAGCCCCTTCCTTCTCCTAACAAAATATTTTCTTGCGGTACTCTGACATTATCAAAATTGACCTCTGCATGACCATGAGGGGCATCGTCATAACCAAAAACAGGTAAATGTCTTAAAACTTCAACACCTTTAGTTTCCTTAGGTATTAAAATCATTGACTGTTGTTTGTATTTTTTAGCATTTGGATCTGTTTTACCCATAAAAATTATAATTTTACAACGAGGGTCCATTGCTCCAGATGTCCACCATTTTCTTGCATTAATTACATAATCATCACCATCTTTAACTATAGAACCTTGAATATTTGAAGCATCAGATGACGCAACTGCAGGCTCCGTCATAGCAAATGATGACCTAATCTCACCATTTAAGAGAGGATTTAACCATTTTTCTTTTTGTTTTTGAGTACCGTATCTTACAAATACTTCCATATTACCAGTATCAGGCGCAGAACAATTAAATACCTCTGCTCCTATAGGAGATCTTCCCATAATTTCGCATAAAGGAGCATATTCTATATTTTTTAGTCCAGCACCATGTTCACTTTCAGGTAAAAATAAATTCCATAAACCTTCTTTTTTGGCTTTAGATTTCATTTCTTCCAAAATTGGAGGAATAGTCCATCTACCATTTTTATCCAACTGATCTTCAAAAACCTCTTCATTCTTATAAACATTTTCATTCATAAAGTCGGTTAATTGTTTTTGTAATTCTTTTACTTTCTCAGGAAATTCAAAATCCATAATTTATGCTCCAATAATTAAATAATTATACTATTTGCTCTTATAATTAGAGCGTCTATTCGTTTATCAAAATTTTCAAATCTTTTATCTTTAGTTTGACCTTTTAAAAATCTTATAAAAATCTGCTGCAAAATTACAGCTAGTTTAAACGCTCCAAATGCATAATACCAATTTATATTATCTATATTAAATCCAGTCTTTTTTGAATAATAATTTATTATATCAGTTTTTCTTGGGTAAAATATTTTTTCAACTGGCATGGATGTTACTAATTCACTTTCATCCGGGTCTTGATCATCTATCCAATAATTTAACATATGCCCTAGATCCATTAACGGATCACCCAACGTACACATATCCCAATCAAAAACAGCTACTGGCTTTGATGTTTCCTCAAAGCTCCACATAATATTATCCCATTTAAAATCATTGTGTAAAATTGAAGCATGTTGCGGTTTTGGCATATTGATACGAAGCTTTGAAATTAATGTGTCAAAAACATTTTTTGATCGATCTAAATTAGTTGATTTTTTCCATCTATCTTCCCAACCATTCAGTTGTCTTTCTAAAAAACCATCAGGTTTTCCAAGCCTTTCCAAACCCACTTCAGATGGGTCAATTAAGTGCAAAGAAGCCAATACATCAATACTATTAAAAGTTAGATTATCAACATATTTTTTATCTACACTCATAAAGCTTGGAAAAAACTTTCTTATAACATAACCATTTCTTCTTTCAATTATATGAAATTTAGCTCCTATAATATTGGCATTTTCACAAAAATGTATGCTTTTAGGTACCAATGGAAATAATTTGTTTAATGATTTCTGAACTTTATGTTCCCTGCCCATGTCATGGGAGGATGGAGCTATTGGACCGATGGGAGGCCTTCTCAAAACATATTCCGTGTCATTAAAACTCAATAGATAAGTAAGGTTTGCATGCCCTCCGCCAAATTGCATTATTTTAAAGTTATTTAAATCTTCATTAAATAATTCTGACAAATATAATTTCAAAGAATTTATATTTAATTTTTCATCTTTTCTTACTTGAATTAACTCTGGATCAATCATAATCATTTTATTATTATTTAATTTAATAAAAATTAAAGTAGATTTTTTTCTAATTCAACTTAAAGAAATGGATTTTAAAACATGAATAAATTATTTAATATATCTGGAAAAGTGGCACTAGTGACAGGAGGCTCAAGAGGTATTGGTGAAATGATTGCAGAAGGGTTTGTTAAAAATGGTGTAAAAACGTTTATAACATCTAGAAAAGCCGAACAATGCAATGAGACAGCTAAAAGACTTTCTAAGTTTGGTGAATGTATTTCAATTCCTGCTGACCTAACTGACTTCAATGAAATAAAAAAAGTAAAAACAAAAGTTGAAGGTGCAACAAACACCTTAAATATCTTAGTTAACAATGCAGGTGCAGTATGGGCAGCTGATTTTGATAATTTTCCAGAAAATGGATGGAATAAAGTAATGGATACAAATGTTAAAGCTATGTTTTTTTTAACTCAACAATTTATAGCACTTTTAGAAAAAAATGGAACTAATGATGATCCATCAAGAATCATTAATATTGGTTCCATTGATGGTCTAGGTATCCCAAGAGCAGAGACATATTCTTATCCAGCATCAAAGGCGGCAGTGCATCAACTTACAAGAGTCATGGCTAATAGACTTGCTGAAAGAAATATTAATGTAAATGCCATTGCACCTGGACCATTTGAAAGTCAAATGATGAAATCAACTTTAAAAAGTTTTAGTGAAGAAATAATTAATTCTGTACCCAGGAAAAGAATTGGCAAACCTGAAGATATGGCAGGAGCATCAATCTTTTTATCCTCAAAAGCAAGTGCTTACATAACTGGAATAGTTATGCCTGTAGATGGCGGATCTTTAATTGCGAGAAGACATATGGAATAGTTTCAACTTTTTACAAACATATCCCTTAACTTGTTTTTTAAAATCTTACCAGTAGCCCCCAAAGGAATATTTTCTGTAAAGGCAACTGAATCTGGTATCATCCACTTTGCTACTTTACCTTGATAATAATCTAATATTTCCTTTTCGCTAATTTTTTTACCTGGCATTGGTTGAACAATTATCATAGGTCTTTCATCCCACTTTTCATTTGGAACAGCAATTGCTGCAGCATTAGCAACATCAGGATGACCAACACAAATGTTTTCAAGATCTATTGAGCTAATCCATTCACCTCCAGACTTTATTATATCTTTATTTCTATCAGTAATTGTCATGAATCCATTTTGATCAATAGTTGCAATATCACCAGTATCAAACCACCCACCTTCTAAAAATCTATCCTTTTGAGTATCATCATTGTAGTAACTTTTTAAAACCCAATAACCCCTTGAAAGAAGTCTTCCTTGACTGGTTCCATTTTGATCAACTTCTTTACCATCATCATCCATAAGTTTCATTTCATGACCAAATACAGTCCGTCCTTGTGGCATTTTTTGATCGTAATATTCTTTTTTGTCCTTGGGATTCATATTAAATAAGGGATTATTAGCAGTGCCTATAGGACTCATTTCTGTCATCCCCCATGCATGAATAACATCAACATTATATTCCTCACCAAATCCTTCAAACAAAGTTCTGGGACAAGCAGATCCACCTATTATTAATCTTTCCACAGTTTCTAATTTCTTTCCTGATGAACGAAGATGATTTAATAAAAGAAGCCATACTGTTGGAA
>CACAMV010000001.1 GCA_902533695.1 uncultured SAR116 cluster alpha proteobacterium | reverse complement strand
CAAGCTTCTGAAGCTTTGTCTCATATTACTGTTTTAGACTTAACTAGAGTAAGATCAGGACCTACAGCTGTTAGACAATTGGCTGATTGGGGTGCAAATGTAATTAAAATAGAGCCACCTGAGAGCATTGAGCCTGACGGTTCTTTGGGAGCAAAAAGAGACACAGCTGATTTCCAGAATCTACATAGAAATAAAAGAAGTTTAACTTTAAATTTAAAAGAAAAAGAAGCGTTAGAAATTTTTTTTAAACTCGTAAAAAAAAGTGATGTTGTTATAGAAAATTTTAGACCTGATGTAAAAGATAGACTTGGGATTAGTTATGAAGAATTAAAAAAGGTAAACCCAAGAATAATACTTGGGAGCATCTCTGGCTTTGGTCAAGATGGACCATATGGGAAAAGACCTGGTTTTGATCAAATAGCTCAGGGCATGGGAGGTCTTATGAGTATCACAGGAACTCCAGGCAAAGGGCCAATGAGAGTAGGAATACCCGTTGCTGATCTTACAGCTGGTTTGTTCTGTGCAATGGGCATTCAAACTGCATTAATAGAAAGGGAAAAGTCGGATATGGGACAATGGGTAAATACATCTTTACTGCAGGCTCAGATTTTTATGTTAGATTTTCAAGCTGCTAGATGGTTGTGTGAAAAAACTGTCGCTGGTCAAGCAGGTAACAACCATCCAACAAGTGTACCAACTGGAGTATTTAAAACTTCAAATGGTTCTATTAATTTAGCGGTTGCTGGAGAAACGATTTTTAGACGTTTTGCTGAGGCTGTAGAGAAGACAGAATGGCTTGAAATGAAAGAATTTGTCGATGCTAAATCTCGATTAAAAAATAGAGATTACTTAAATGAATTAATTGAAGAAGTTACGATTTTGAAAACTAGTGAAGAATGGGTTGCATTATTAGAAAAAGTTGGATGTCCATGCGGTCCTATATACTCTATTGATCAAGTTTTTGATGATCCTCAAGTCAAACATTTAGAGATGGCTAAACCTCTGGAAACCATTCCTTTCGGAAAGACAAAATTAGTAAGCCAGCCTTTTCAATTGAGCAGAACTCCAAGCAGTTTTGAGCAAAGTCCTCCAAAAAAGGGAGAACATACTCAAGAAATATTAGAAGAACTTGGTATGAACTTAGAACAGTTAAATGACTTGTTTGATAGAAATATTATTTAGACAAAATTAAAACTTTACGGAGAAAATATGACAAACTCAAAAATGATATTAAAAGTTAATGATGGTGTTGCTTATATTACATTTAATAATCCAGAAAAGCATAATGCTGTTTCTCTTGAAATGTGGGAAAAGTTAGGAGAAATTTTGAATCAGGTTGAAAAAGACAACCAAGTAAGAGTTATTGTGTTAAAAGGTGCAGGAGGTAAATCTTTTGTATCAGGGGCAGATATCTCAAAGTTTGATAAGGACAGGTCCACCAAAGAACAAGTGATTAATTACAACAAAAGAACCGGGAAACTTTACCAAAGAATTGAAAGTTTCCCGAAACCCACTATTGCTATGATTGATGGTTACTGTATTGGGGGAGGGTTAAATTTGGCAGTTTGTTGTGATATAAGAATTTGTTCAGAAAAATCTCAATTTGCTATGCCTGCTGCTAAGTTGTCTTTAGGTTATCCTTTTACTTCTATAAAAAGGCTTTTTGATATCATAGGGCCGGGAATGTCAAAACATTTTATGTTTACAGCAGAAAGAATTAATTCCACAGAAGCTTTTAACTGTGGTTTGGTTCAAAAACTTGTTAAAGATGTTGAATTGGAAGATTATGTTATGAATTATTCTCAAAAAATTTCAAAAAATGCACCCTTGACTATTAAAGCTATGAAAAAAATTGGTGTTGAAGTTTTGAAAAATCCTGAAGATAGAAATTTACAACTATGCGAGGATCTAGTATCTGCTTGCTTTGATAGTGATGATTATAAAGAAGGTAGAAAGGCCTTCATGGAAAAAAGAAAACCAATTTTCCAAGGGAAGTAAATAATTATAATGGTTTATAATACTTAACTGCGTTCTCGTAGAATAGTTTTGATACGTCTTTCATGTCTAAATTTTTTGTTGCTTCTTTGAATGTATCAAATATTTCATCAAAAGTTGCACATATACTCTCTACAGGATAATTCGATGCAAACATGCAACGGTCGACCCCAAAAATATTAATTGCACTTTTAATAATTTCACCATTATTCTTTAGGTTCCAATTTTTGTTTGGGATACCAATACCTGATATTTTTAAAGCGGTATTTTTTTGTGTAGCAAATTTAATTAAATTTTTTTTCCAATTTGATAATCCATCTAAGGTTCTATCTGAAGGTAACCCAGTATGATTTAAAATAACAATAGTATCAGGATAGTCTTTAGCTAAATCAGCAGCATGATTGAGGTACTTCCATGGAATTTGAAGGTCAAAATGCAAGTTATACCTACTTAAGAGTTTGTAACCTTTTCTAAATTTTTCATCACTTAATCTAACCATTGGTTTACTTTTATCATCGTAATTGGGCTTCTGCCTTATACTTCTAACTAAAGGATATTGAGTATGCTTTTGCAAAATGCTTCCAATATTAGTTTCTTGGAGAGAAGCTTGTGCCACAATAGCGTTTGGGAAATTATGTTTATCAAAAATTTTGTGTAGCCATATTGTTTCTTCAACTGGGTTAGTTTTATCCCATTCTGCCTCCATATGAATTGTTTTAACAACATTTTGGTTTTTACTTGAAAATCGATAATCTTCTACTAAAAAGTCCTTACATATCTTTTTATAATTTCCGTACCTAAAATTTTTTAATGGTTTTTTACATAACCAGGGATGTTTCTTCATTGATAAATCCCAAAGATGATGATGGGCATCAATTATTGGTATGTCTTGATTTTTGGTCATTTTAAGAACAATTTTAAAAATATATTTTTATAAATTTATTTTTTAATCTGTTAAGTTAGAAATTATCTTATTTTATTTTAAATTTTTCAAATTATTTTTAGGAAATATAAGAAAATATGAAAAATGATATTCGTTTAGGCATCGTTATTATGATATTTGCCACTTTATTGTTTGCATTGATGGATGGCATCTCAAGGTATCTGGCTGAAACTTATAATTTCATGGTTATAAATATGTTAAGAGCCTGGGTTCTAGCATTTATAGTCATAATATTAAGCTTGAGGAAAAATAAAGGATTAAAAAAAGTTGCTAGATCTGGAGCTATTACGTTACAGATTATTCGAGGTATAATATTAATAACCTGTGTTTGCATTGGGGTTTATTCATTCACAGTGTTAGGCTTGGTAACATCTCATTGTATAATATCTTTTTACCCTTTAATTGTAGTTGCTTTTTCTGGACCATTTTTAAATGAAAGAATAGGTTGGAGACGATGGGTTGCTGTTTTAATGGGATTCCTTGGGGTAATAATAATTATTAACCCTTTATCATTTAATTTTGATTTAAACATACTATTGCCAATTTCGTTATCTTTTTTGTTGGCAACATATACAATTCTAACAAGAAAAGTCTCTGAATTTGATAATTCAGAAACAAGTTTTTTTTGGGTTGCAATTATAGGATGCATCGTAATGAGTCTGCTAGGACCAAATTTTTGGGAACCAATTTTATTTAAAGATATTGGGTATCTAGTACTTTTATGTTTGCTTAGCACATCTGGACATTTTTTGTTTATAAAGGCTTTAGAAACTTCACAAGCAAGTATTTTACAACCCTTTACATATTTTCAATTAATTTTTGCTTCATTTATTGGTATTTTTATTTTTGATGATAAAATAACACAATCAATTTTGATAGGGGGATTTATGGTTGTAGGGAGTGGAATTTTTGCTTCTTGGAGGACTCACATTATTAAAAAAGGTTTATAAATAATGCCAAAGTTAACTATTAAAAAAGTTGAGAATGAAAATGATCTTAAGATTGCTCAACACATTAGAGAGATTGTTTTTTGTGATGAACAAAAGGTATCAAAAGAAATAGAATTTGATGGACTGGATGATATTTGTGATCACTTTTTGGTGTTAAAATATAATGAACCTATTGGCACTGCCAGGTTGAGAGAAAAAGATCCAGGTGTTTTTAAAATAGAACGTGTTGCAGTTTTAAAGAAAAATAGATTAAACGGCATTGGAAAAATGCTAATTAAAGAAGTAATAAATATGGCTGTCAATAACGAAAATTTAAATATCCTTTTTTTGCATAGTCAAGTTTACGTAAAAGACTTTTATAAAAAGCTTGGTTTTAAAGAAGAAGGTCAAGAATTTTTGGAAGACGAAATACCTCATATAAAAATGATTTTTGAATATTTTTAGTTTTTATGGATTATTTTAAAAAAATTAAATTTGTTGGAAAGGGTTTAAAAAGGCCAGAATGTGTTTTGGTTGACCCCGAAAATACTCTTCACATTTCCGATTTTAGAGGAGGTGTGTCTACAATAAAGCAAAACGGAGATATAAAACTTACAAAGCCAAATAATGGATTTAAAATAAAACCAAATGGTTTAAGTATTATTGATAAAAATACTTGGCTTGTAACCCATTTAGATGAAACAGAAGGTGGTGTTTTCAAGTTGAGTTTTGATGGTGAAATTGAGCCATATTTGCTTGAGATTGAAAACAAACCAATCCCTCCAACAAATTATGTGCATTTTGATGTTTTCGGAAGAGTTTGGATTACTGTTAGTACAAGAAAAATTCCAAGAATCATTTCTCATAATTCAGATTGTGATGATGGTTTTATTATTTTGGTAGATAATGGTAAGTCCAAAATTGTTGCAGATGGATTATGCTTTGCTAACGAATGTTTTTTTAACCCATTCGATAAAAAACTTTATGTAAATGAAACATTTGGAAGAAAAATTTCATACTTTGAAATAGGGAAAAATGGTATGTTGTTCAACAAAAAAATACTTGCTAATTTTAGCTTTGGAGAATTCCCAGATGGTTTGACACTAGATAGTGAAGGAGCTTTTTGGGTTACTTCAATTTTTAGCAATAAATTGATAAGGGTAATGCCTAATGGAGAAAAAAAAATTATTTTTGAAGATAGTGACCCTGCTTATTTAAATCTTATAGAAACAGCATATAAGAAAGGTAATTTAACGAAGGAAATGATGAGCATGGTTAAAGGAAAAGTTTTAAAAAACATATCTAGTTTGGCATTTGGTGGTGAAAATTTAAAAGAAATATACCTAGGTTGTTTATTGGGAGAGGAAATTGCATACTTCAAAAATGATGTTGCTGGATTAGAACCAGCATTTTGGAAAAATTTTGCTTGAATTAAATGAGAAAGAATAACAAAGAACTTAAAATTGCTGTAATAGGAACAGGATATTTTAGTAAATACCATTTTGATGCTTGGAAAAGATTGAATGTGGAATTGGTTGGTATCTGTTCTTTAAATTTTAAAGAGGCTAAAACCATAGCGGAGTCTCATAAAAATTGTAAATTTTTTTCTGATTATGTTGACATGATAAAGTCAACTAAACCGGATTTAATTGACATGATTGTTCCTCCAAACGAACAACTTAAAATAATAAGAGAAATTTCAAAGTTTGGTGTAAATATTGTTTGTCAAAAACCATTGACTAATTCAATCACAGAAGGAAGAAAAGTTCTCAAGATTGTTAAAAAATCAAAAATAAGATTCATTGTTCACGAAAATTTTAGATTTCAGCCTTGGCATATTCAAATAAAAAAAATGTTAAAACAAAAATTAATAGGCACTCCTTTTCAAATTAGTTTTAAAATGAGGCCTGGCGATGGTCAGGGTAGAAATGCTTATATGAACAGACAACCGTATTTTCAAAAAATGGAAAGATTTTTAATTCATGAAACTGGAATTCATTTTATTGATTTGTATAGATATTTTTTTGGTGAAATAAAAAGTGTAACTTCTTTTTTATTTCGTTTAAATAAGCATATAAAAGGTGAAGATAGCGGCATTGTTTTTTTTGAATTTAAAAATGGTGTGAAAGGATTGTTCGATGCAAATAGATTGAGTGATCATATTGCACAAGATAAAAGGCTAACTATTGGAGATTTATTTTTAGAGGGGTCAAAAGGTACGATAAGGTTGGATGGAGATGGAAATATTTACTATCGAAAATTCTTATCTAATAATGAAAAAAAGGTAAAATATAATTGGTTTAAAAGGGGTTTTGCTGGCGATAGTGTGTACGCTTTTCAAAAAAATTTGCTAAATCGAATTAGAGATAATAAAATAATTGCAAATGAAATTGATGAATATTTGAAAAATATTGAAATTGAAGAGGCTATTTATAAATCTAATTTGGTAAAAAAAACTATTGATATTTGATAATGGTGCCGGCACACGGACTCGAACCGCGGACCTGATGATTACAAATCAACTGCTCTACCAACTGAGCTACGCCGGCACTGAGTAATATTTATATTATTATTTATCATGAAACAAGTAAATATCTACTTGTTAGGTTAAATGATACATTGCAATTGCCGCTGCATTTGAAGCGTTTAATGAGTTACATTCTCTATTAATAGGTATATATAATATTTCGTCAACACAATCCTTAGTTAATTTTCTTAACCCCTTAGCTTCTGAACCTAAAACTAATACAATTTTATCATGTTTATCATCTAGTGTTTTTAGATTAGTTTTTTTTTCATTTGACAATCCATAAATATGAAAACCATTATTTTTTAATAATTTAATTTCATTAGCAAGATTTTTTAACTCAATTAATATTATTTTTTCTATTTCTCCAGAGGAAGCTTTTATCATAGAAGAAGTTTCGCTTGGTGAGTTGTTTTTTAAAAGGCCTATAGCATTAAAATTAAAAGCAAAAGCAGACCTTATTATTGAACCAATATTTTGAGTATCAGTAATTTGATCCAAAAGTATAATTTTGTTTGGTAATTTAAAGTTTTTATTTAAGTACTGATTAATGGATATTTTTTCTAGTGGGTATGAAAATAAAAGTGCATTCTGATGAACGTTATTATTTGAAATAATATCTAGTTCTTTTTCATCAATAGATAAAATTCTCAATTTTAATTGAATTTTTTGAATTTCATTTAACCAAAAGCTCAAATTTTTTTTGTTTGTTAACATTAAATATTTCTCCCTTTTGGTGTTTTTTAAAGCAGAAATACATGAATGATATCCATATATTATTAAAATATTTTTTGGGATCTTATATTTTTTTAAAATTAAATTTTTTTTAAATTGGTTATTTAGATTCATTTTCATCAAATTTTAATAAATTTTAAATACATTAATAAGGCTTTTAAGTACTTTATTGTTGACTTTTGTTCAAACCTTTTCTAATTGGCAGTATGAACTATTTCTAAAAAAGGTGATTTATATAATGATTTAATGGTGGGGTGGCCGAGTGGTTAAAGGCAGCAGACTGTAAATCTGCCCGCGTAGCGTACGTAGGTTCGAATCCTACCCCCACCACCAGTAATCTACGAACGTTAAAACAATTGAGAGGTTAAAAAATGTCTAAAGAGAAATTTGATCGAAGTAAGCCACATGTCAACATAGGTACGATAGGTCATGTGGATCATGGTAAGACTACGCTTACAGCAGCTATTACTAAAGTTATGGCAGAGGCAGGTCGTGCTGAGTTTTCTGCTTATGATCAGATCGACAAGGCTCCTGAAGAAAGAGAGAGGGGTATTACCATATCGACTGCACACGTGGAGTATGAGACAGAGAATAGACATTATGCTCACGTTGATTGTCCTGGACACGCTGACTATGTTAAAAACATGATTACTGGCGCAGCTCAAATGGATGGGGCAATATTAGTTGTGAATGCAGCGGATGGTCCCATGCCTCAAACAAGAGAACATATACTCTTGGCCCGTCAAGTAGGTGTGCCTGCTCTGGTTGTTTATTTAAATAAGGTTGACCAAGTTGATGATGAAGAACTTCTTGAGTTAGTTGAATTAGAAATTAGGGAGTTATTGTCTAGTTATGAATTTCCAGGTGACGATATACCTATTGTGAAAGGGAGTGCTTTAGCAGCTTTAGAAGGACGTGATGAAGAAATAGGTGTTAAATCTATCACATCACTGATGGAACAAGTGGATAAATATATACCTCAACCTGACAGACCTAAAGACCAACCTTTCTTGATGCCTATTGAGGATGTATTCTCAATCTCTGGCCGAGGTACTGTAGTGACTGGTAGGATAGAAAAAGGTGTAGTTAAAGTAGGCGAAGAAATAGAAATTGTTGGTCTAAAGGAAACCACCAAAACAACATGTACTGGTGTTGAGATGTTCAGGAAATTATTAGACCAGGGCGAGGCAGGAGATAATGTTGGTGTTCTTTTGAGGGGAACAAAGAGAGAAGAAGTAGAACGTGGTCAGGTATTATCAGCTCCTGGTTCAATTAAACCATTTAAAAAATTTAAAGCAGAAGCCTATGTTTTAACTAAAGAAGAGGGAGGTAGACATACACCATTTTTTAGCAATTATCGTCCTCAGTTTTATTTTAGGACGACAGATGTTACAGGGTCAGTAGAATTACCTTCAGGGACAGAAATGGTGATGCCGGGAGACAATATCACAATGACTGTAGAGTTAATATCACCAATAGCAATGGATGAAGGATTAAGATTTGCGATAAGAGAAGGTGGAAGAACAGTAGGTGCAGGGGTAGTATCAAGCATAGAATCGTAATTAGAGTAATTAATGGAAGTGAAGCTGAACTGGTAGAGCGCACCTGTCTCCAAATTAAAATGAATGATCTCTGTCTGATAAACACAGTAAACAAATTTAAAAAATCTAGTGGTTCTAACGAACTCCCTTTTTTTGTAGCAAACATAATAAAGCCGTTAAACTGGCATTTTCATCCACATTTTCATACACTGATTTTATCAAATATGGAGGATCAATATGAAGATATTACTAACCATTTCAACTATAGTTCTATTTAGCTTTAATGTTAGCGCAGAATATAATAAAAAATTTTCAATAGACGATTGCCGGATAATTTATAACAACGCTATCATTTACAAATCATTAGCAGATCAAGCTGCTAAAGACGGTAACGCTTCTCGATCTAAGGAGTTTGAAAAATGGCTAACTGAAATGGCAACTGCATATCTAGCGTTTTGTAAGGATTAATAATGAAAAAACTATTACTGATATTATCTCTGGTCTTATTAAGCTTTAGCGCAAATGCCATTTCAGTTGAACATCTATACAGCGATTGCAAACCTGTTAAATCTAATGGGTTTGGCTCAGAGGCATTGACAAAAAAACAAATGGATTCAGCTAGATTTTGTATGACTTATTTTTTAGGAATGGCAGAACAAGGCTATAGAAATTGTATAACTCTTGACACTCTTTTAAAAATTAATAAAGAGAATCTATCATCAAGAGTTTTAAAAATACTAAAATATAATGCCAATTCAAACCCTCAAGTAAATCCAAATAATTTAAAAGTCATAATTACGACCTTCATCAACTTTGCTGAAAACAATAGTGATAAATGGGGTGAACCTGTTATTGCACATAGTGAAAAATTTTTAAGTAGTAAATTTCCGTGTTTATTACCTTTGAAAAGTAACCAATAGATTTTGTCTTAGCTTTTCTTTGTATATGGAAGTACTGATCCTAAATTCTTCCACGTGTTCTCTTACTGGTCCAAAAAAGCCAACTAATTATAGTTTTATTTATTATTTCTCTAGAGTAATCTTCTTTTTCAAATCTTTCAAAATACCCGTTGGCAAGATTTTCAGCATATATTTTTTGCTTTTCAGTGAGACATGCTCATGCGACTAATCTACCTAATACATCTATACCTTTGAAAAAGTTACAAAACAGGTTAGGTCATTCTGAAATTGGCACAACTATGGATGTCTATGCCAAGGATCTTAATACAGGACTTGGTGAAGATACTTCATACTTGGATGAGGCTAACATTAAGAGAGCCTAATACAATGAGATTAACCATTAGAAATAGGTTCGAACACATTTTCACACACATTCCAAATTTACGTATGAAAAACTCTACATTTGACACTTCTTAAAATTGCCTGTATATCAATCCTCAAGTCGAATACATGGTGATATAGGAGTGTAGCTCAACTGGTAGAGCACCGGTCTCCAAAACCGGGGGTTGCGGGTTCAAGTCCTGCCACTCCTGCCAAATTATTAATAAAATTTCATTATGTTTTGACTTAGAAAAAAAAATAGATATATTGTCAAATCGATAAGAGAGGTTAATGAATGTCTAAGACCAACCCTGCTCAATTTGTAAGACAGGTTAGACAAGAATTAAAAAGAATTACTTGGGCTACTAGAAAAGAAACATTGTTTGCAACTATAAGTGTGTTATCAATGGCAGTTATAGCTTCTTTGTTCTTTTTTTTAGTTGATTTGTTGCTTTCAAATATTGTTGAAATAGTATTAGGATTTGGATCATAAGATTGGTTTTGTTTTAAGGGAAAAGTAATGTCAAAGAAATGGTATGTAGTCCATGTATACTCTGGTTCTGAAAAAAGAGTAAAAGATACTATTGAAGAACAAATAAAAACAAAGAATATGAATGATCATATTGAAGAAATAATGGTACCTACCGAGGAAATTTTTGAAATAAGAAAAGGAGCGAAAGTAAAAACAGAAAAAAAGTTTTTCCCTGGTTATATTTTGATAAAAATGCAAATGACTGATGAGACATGGCACTTCATAAAATCTCAACCAAAAGTTACTAATTTTCTTGGAGCAAAAGGCAAGCCAGTTGCTTTAAGTGATATAGAAGCAAAAAGGCTGTTAGATCAAATTACAGAAGGTTTAGATAGGCCTAGGTCAAACGTAATATTTGAAATAGGTGAAGAGGTTAGGGTATCAGACGGACCCTTTCAAAGTTTTAATGGTTTAGTTGAAGAAGTAGATGAGGAAAAGTCTAGGTTGAAAGTTTCAGTTTCAATTTTTGGGAGACCTACTCCTGTTGATTTAGAGTTTACTCAAGTAGAAAAATTGTAAAGAATAGGTTTTTAAAATGGCAAAAAAAATTGATGGCTACATTAAATTAAATATACCTTCTGGAGCAGCGAATCCATCACCCCCTGTTGGGCCTGCGTTAGGGCAAAGGGGCATTAATATTATGGAGTTTTGTAAAGCATTTAATGCTGCGACTGAAAATCTTGAAAAAAATATGCCTATACCAGTTGTTATAACTGTATTTGTTGACAAATCATTTACATTTGTTACAAAAACACCTCCGGTATCATATTTTTTAAAAAAAGCTGTTGGTAAGGAGAAGGCATCATCGGAACCTGGTAGGGGTTTTGTTGGTTCAGTTACTGCAAAGCAAGTAAAGGAAATTGCTGAGAATAAAATGAAGGATTTAAATGCTGCCGATATTGGTGGGGCTATAAAAATGGTAGAAGGTTCTGCAAGGTCAATGGGCATTGAGGTATTAGAGTAAAAGATGGGTGAAGGTAAATTTATCAAGGATGCTTATAAAAGTTTTGATAGTTCAAAGGCTTATAATATTAAAGAAGCCGTTGAAATAATTTTAAAAAATAAGCGAGTGAAGTTTGATGAATCAATTGAAATTTCAATGAACTTGGGGATTGATCCACGCCAAGCAGATCAAATGGTTCGTGGCTCTGTAACACTTCCTAATGGTATTGGAAAAAAAGTAAGAGTGGCAGTATTTGCTAAAGATAAGAATGCTGATGATGCATTAGCTGAGGGAGCTGATATTGTCGGGGCTGAAGATTTAGCAAAAAAAATTGAAGATGGTGATTTAAATTACGACAGAATTATTGCTTCACCTGATATGATGGTAGTTGTTGGAAAAGTTGCCAAGATATTAGGCCCGAAGGGTTTGATGCCTAACCCTAAAATGGGTACGGTTTCTTCAAATATTGGTGAGGCAGTTAAATTGGCTAAGTCTGGTCAAATTCATTTTAAGGCTGAAAAAAATGGAATTGTCCAAGCAGGAATTGGTAAAGTAAGTTTTGGACATGATAAAATTTGCGAGAATATAGATGTGTTTGTTGACAATATTAAAAAATCCAAACCCTCAGGTTCGAAAGGTACTTTTATAAATAAATTGTCAATTTCTTCTACAATGGGAGTTAGTGTTAATTGTGATTTAAGTTAATTAATTTCTGTCCAAGACTGTAGGTGAATACTCTTAATATCCTGCATAGACTGATTGGTTAGATTTATTGGACAGGTCCTAATGAGTTTGAAATAATATAATTGAATTTGGAGACCTTAAGTGAATAGAAAAGAAAAAGAAGAATTAGTAAAAACTTTACATGATACCTTTTTAAATTCTTCATCTATAATTGTTACACACATTAAAGGTTTGTCGGTTGCTGAAACTACTAGTCTGAGATGTAATATGAGAGAGGCAAATTGTAACTTTAAGGTTACAAAAAATAGAATTGTTAAATTAGCTTTAAAAAAGACTGAATATGAGCACTTGGAAAGTTTATTTAATGGTCCAACAGCTATTGGTTCATCAAATGATGCTATTTCACCTGCAAAGGTTTTGGTCAAATTTTCTAAAGAAAATGATAAAATTAAAATTATTGGTGGTGGCATGTCATCTAAGTCACTTTCAGTTCAGCAGATAAACGAATTAGCAAGTCTTCCTGGGTTAGAGGGAATCAGAGCAAAATTAATAGGGTTGTTAAATGTGTCTACTGGAGGTCTCTTGAGACTAATTAACGAGCCATATACAAGGTTATCTAGAATAATATCAATGAAAAGTAATTAATTTAATATAAGGAGAAAATAATGGCTGATTTACAAAAAATTGCAGATGATTTGAGTTCTTTAACTGTAATAGAAGCAGCGGAATTATCAAAAATTTTAGAAGAAAAATGGGGAGTTTCTGCAGCCGCAATGGCTGTTCCAGCTGCCGCTGAAGCCTCTTCAGGAGGTGAGGGTGGATCGCCTGCCGAAGCAAAAACAGAATTTGCTCTTCATTTAACTGCTGCTGGAGCTCAGAAAATCAATGTAATCAAAGAGGTTAGAACTATTACTGGTTTAGGGCTAAAAGAAGCAAAGGACTTAGTCGAAGGGGCCCCCAAATTACTTAAAGAAGGTCTTGCTGAAGCTGAGGCGAATGAGTTGAAAGCAAAACTAGAAACTGCTGGTGCAACTGTTGAACTAAAATAAGATATTTTAATTTTGTTTAATTTAATAATTCTATTTAATTTTCTCTAAAGAGGACACCTATGTCATTGGAAAAAAGCACTCTAATAAACAGACGAAGAATAAGACGAAGTTTTGGAAAAATTTATGAAGCTGTGACTATGCCAAATTTGATAGAAGTTCAAAGACATTCATATGATCAGTATTTGCAGATGTTTGTGAAGCCAGAAAATAGAGTTAATGAAGGTCTTCAAGAAGTTTTTACTTCAATATTTCCAATAAACGATTTTACAGGTAGATCAATGTTGGAATTTGTTTCATACAATTTAGAACTACCAAAATATGATGTTGAAGAGTGTCAGCAAAGAGGCCTAACTTTTGCGTCTGGCTTAAGAGTTACTTTACGTCTTATTGTGTGGGATATAGATGACGATTCTGGTACAAAGTCTGTAAGAGATATGAAAGAGCAAGATGTTTATTTAGGAGAAATGCCCTTGATGACACCAAATGGTACTTTTGTTGTTAATGGCGTTGAAAGGGTAATTGTTTCTCAAATGCACAGATCTCCTGGTGTCTTTTTTGATCATGACAAAGGCAAAACGCATACATCAGGAAAATTTCTATTTGCTGCTAGGGTAATACCATATAGAGGTTCTTGGCTAGACTTTGAGTTCGATCCAAAAGATATAATTAACGTTAGGATTGATAGACGAAGGAAAATACCATGTACAACTTTTTTAATGGCTTTATATAGTGAAAATTCTGAATCATATTTAAAAGAATGTGAAGAGAAAAAAACACAACCAGACAGGCTTAAAATTAATGGTATGTCAAAAGAGGAGATATTAAATTTCTTTTATAAGAGTGAGTTAATATTAAACACATCAAAAGGTTGGATTGCAAATTTTAATCCTGAAAAATATAAAAATCAAAGGTTAAAATTTGACCTTATTAATTCAGAAGATGGTAGCGTTGTAGCTTCTGCAGACGAAAAAATTTCGCCAAGAAATTTAAAAAAAATCGTTGATGAAGGTTTGAAGAAAATTTTTATTGAAGAAGATGAGTTAATTGGAACTTACTTGTCAGAAGACATTATTAATGAGGAAACTGGCGAAGTTCTGTTTGAATCGGGTGACCAGTTGGATGAAGAATCTTTAAAAGAATTAAAAGCTATTAATACTGATCAGATTAAAGTTTTAATAGTTGATAATAACAACGCAGGTCCTTGGATTTTAAACACATTTGCAAATGATAAAAACACATCTAGAGAGGAAGCACTAGTTGACATTTATAGAGTAATGAGACCAGGAGAACCTCCAGCATATGAAACTGCTGAAGCTCTCTTTAATAGTCTCTTCTTTGATAATGAAAGATATGATTTGTCTGCAGTAGGTAGAGTTAAAATGTCTGCCAGGTTAGGTTTGCAAATTGATGATACTCAAAGGACCTTGTCTAAGGTAGATATACTTTCAATTTTAAAAGTCTTGGTTGGATTGAAGGACGGTTATGGTGATGTTGATGATATAGATCATTTAGGTAATAGAAGAGTTAGATCAGTTGGAGAATTACTAGAAAACCAGTATAGGGTTGGCTTATTAAGAATGGAAAGGGCTATTAGAGAAAGGATGAGTTCTGCAAATGAAATTGAAACTTTGATGCCTCAAGATCTTATAAATGCTAAGCCTGCAGCTTCGGCTATAAGAGAGTTTTTTGGTTCTAGTCAACTATCTCAATTTATGGATCAAACAAATCCTCTTTCAGAAATAACACATAAAAGAAGGGTTTCAGCACTTGGACCAGGCGGATTGACAAGAGAAAGAGCAGGATTTGAAGTTAGAGATGTTCATCCTACTCATTATGGCAGAATATGTCCTATTGAAACACCTGAAGGGCCTAATATAGGTTTGATCAATTCCTTAGCTACATTTGCTCAAGTTAACAAATATGGGTTTATAGAAACTCCTTATAGAAAAGTTGAAAAAGGTGTTGTTACTGATGAAGTTACATATGTTTCTGCTATTGAAGAAAGTAGGTATACAATTGCCCAAGCTAATGCCCAATTAGACAGCAATAATGCTTTCTCTGGAGAATTAATTCCAGTGAGAAAAGCAGGTGAAATAGGCTTGGCAAGGCCAGAGAATATTGAACTTATGGATGTATCCCCGAAGCAATTAGTTTCAGTTGCTTCAGCTTTAATTCCATTTTTAGAAAATGATGATGCGAATAGAGCTTTGATGGGATCTAATATGCAAAGACAAGCTGTTCCATTGATTCAAGCTGAAAGTCCTTTGGTAGGAACAGGAATAGAAGCAACCGTGGCAAGAGATTCTGGTGTTGCAATTGTTGCTAGAAGAAATGGTTTGGTCGATCAAGTTGATTCCACACGAATAGTTATTAAGGCCATCACTAGTGATAGCCAAGATATTTCTCCAGTAGACATTTACACTTTGATGAAATTCCAGCGGAGTAATCAAAACACCTGCATAAATCAAAGACCTTTGGTTGAAGTTGGTGATTTAGTTAACGAAGGTGATATAATCGCTGATGGTCCATCAACAGAAGATGGAGAGTTGGGCTTGGGTAGAAATGTGCTAGTAGCATTTATGCCTTGGAATGGATACAACTTTGAAGATTCAATCCTTGTTTCGGAGCGAGTTGTTAGAGACGATGTTTTTTCTTCTATCCATATTGAAGAATTTGAGGTTATGGCAAGAGACACTAAATTGGGACAAGAAGAAATAACCCGAGATATTCCAAATGTTGGGGAAGAAGCCCTAAGAAATTTGGATGAAGCTGGGATGATTTATATTGGAGCAGAGGTGAAAGCGGGCGACATTTTAGTTGGTAAAGTTACTCCTAAAGGAGAGAGTCCAATTACCCCAGAAGAAAAACTTTTAAGAGCAATTTTTGGTGAAAAGGCATCTGATGTAAGAGATAGTTCATTAAGAGTACCTCCAGGAGCCTCTGGCACAGTTGTAGATGTAAGAGTTTTTTCAAGAAGAGGCATTGAAAAAGATGAAAGATCTAGAGCTATTGAAAGATACGAAATAGAAAAATTTGCAAAAGATAGAGATGATGAGAAGTTAATTATAGAAAAGGGATTCTATGGGAAACTTAAAGAGCTATTAGTTGAACAAAAGTTAGAAAAGTCAATTGGACATCTTAAAAAAGGACAGAAAATAGAGTTGGATGTTTTACAAGATTTTTCTAGGGAGCAATTACTTTCAATAGTGGTTAATGATGAAGATGTACAAACACAGATAACTAAATTATCTAAACATTTCGAAATAGTTGCTAGTAACTTAGAAACAAAGTTTAATGATCGTGTTGATAAACTTCAGCGTGGAGACGAGCTTTTACCAGGTGTGATGAAAATGGTAAAGGTTTTTATTGCTGTAAAAAGAAAATTACAATCTGGTGACAAAATGGCTGGAAGACATGGTAACAAAGGCGTTATTTCAAAAATTTTACCAGTTGAAGACATGCCTCATTTAAATGATGGTACTCCTGTCGATGTAGTTTTAAATCCTTTAGGGGTTCCCTCAAGAATGAATGTAGGACAAATTTTAGAAACTCACTTGGGATGGGCTGCTTCAGGTCTTGGAAAAAAAATATCTAAAATAATAAGCCATTTAGAACTAGATGGTAAGTTTGATGAGCTGAAAACATTGTTAAAAGGGGTTTACGGAGAAAATTATAAAACACACTTTTCAAAACTATCTGATGATGAAATTTTGCAACAAGCTAAAAATTTAAAAAAGGGAGTCCCTATGGCTACTCCTGTTTTCGATGGAGCAAATGAGAATGATGTTTATAAGATGTTAGAGTTGGCGGGTTTAGATAGGACCGGTCAAATAGAACTTATTGACGGTAGAACAGGAGAAAAATTTGATAGGAAGGTTACTGTTGGATACATTTATATGCTTAAGTTGCATCATTTAGTTGATGACAAAATTCATGCGAGATCAATAGGGCCATATTCTTTAGTCACTCAGCAACCATTAGGGGGTAAAGCACAATTTGGTGGTCAACGTTTTGGTGAAATGGAAGTTTGGGCTCTTGAGGCATATGGAGCAGCATATACACTTCAAGAGATGTTAACAGTAAAATCAGACGATGTATCAGGAAGAACTAAAGTTTATGAAGCGATAATCAGGGGAGATGATGATTTTGAAGCAGGTATTCCAGAGTCATTTAATGTTTTAATTAAAGAATTAAAATCTCTTGGTCTGAATGTAAATATGGAAATTTCTGAATAGTTTAATTATTGGAGCAAATTATGAATGAACTTGTAAATCCTTTTGGTCAAATAGAACAAACGCAAGGTTTTGACAAAATAGGTATCACAATTGCTTCTCCAGAGGCAATAAGAAGTTGGTCTTTTGGAGAGATAAAAAAACCTGAAACCATAAATTACAGGACTTTTAAACCCGAAAGAGATGGTTTGTTTTGTGCAAAGATATTTGGCCCCGTAAGAGATTATGAGTGTTTATGTGGCAAATACAAAAGAATGAAATACCGTGGGATCATTTGTGAAAAATGTGGCGTTGAAGTAACTTTATCCAAAGTTAGAAGAGAAAGAATGGGACATGTTGAGTTAGCTTCTCCTGTGGCCCATATATGGTTTTTGAAGTCCCTTCCATCAAGAATTGGCCTTTTAACAGATATGATTTTGAAAGATCTGGAGAAAGTTTTATACTTTGAAAGTTTTTTAGTTACAGAACCAGGACTAACGTCTTTAAAAAAGGGTCAATTATTATCTGAAGAAGATTATGATTATGCTCTTGAAGAATTTGGGGATGAAGCATTTGAGGTATCAATTGGAGCTGAGGCAATAAGAAAAATTTTGTCTGAATTAAATCTTGAAGAAGAACTTACTTCTATCAAAGAAGATCTTGAACAAACCAATTCTGAAATTAAAAGGAAAAAATTAGTAAAACGTTTAAAACTTGTTGAGTCTTTTTTAGAATCAGATTCTAAACCTGAATGGATGATTTTGGAATCAGTTCCAGTAATTCCTCCTGAGTTGAGACCGCTTGTACCTCTTGATGGCGGTAGGTTTGCAACTTCAGACTTAAATGATTTGTATAGGAGAGTTATTAATAGAAATAACAGACTTAAGAGACTTATAGAACTTAGAGCCCCAGATATCATTATCAGAAATGAGAAAAGAATGCTTCAAGAATCAGTAGATGCCCTATTTGACAATGGTAGAAGAGGTAGGGTTATAACTGGAGTAAATAAAAGACCATTAAAATCACTTTCTGACATGCTAAAAGGTAAACAAGGTAGATTTAGGCAAAATCTTCTTGGAAAAAGAGTTGATTATTCAGGAAGGTCAGTAATTGTAGTTGGCCCGGAACTAAAATTACATCAATGTGGTATTCCCAAAAAAATGGCATTGGAGTTGTTTAAACCATTTATTTATTCAAAGTTAGAACTTTATGGTTTGGCTAATACGATTAAAGCTGCGAAGAGAATGGTTGAAAAAGAAAGGCCTGAAGTTTGGGATATTTTGGAGGAGGTAATAAGGGAGCATCCGGTTCTATTGAATAGGGCGCCAACTCTTCATAGACTAGGTATTCAAGCTTTTGAACCTGTACTTGTTGAAGGGAAAGCAATTAATTTACACCCATTGGTTTGCACAGCTTTTAATGCTGATTTTGATGGAGATCAAATGGCGGTTCATGTGCCATTATCACTGGAAGCCCAGTTAGAAGCAAGGGTTTTAATGATGTCAACAAATAATATTTTATCCCCGTCAAGTGGGAAACCAATAATTGTCCCTTCCCAAGACATAATTTTAGGTCTTTATTATTTGTCTATGGTTAATGATAATTCTAAAGGTGAAGGGATGATTTTTGCTTCTCCTGAAGAGGCCTTGATAGCATTAGATCATGGTAAAGTAGATTTGCAAGCAAAAGTAAAAATTAGAATATCTTCATTTGATGATGAGGGTAATAATGTTGTAAAAATTTTGGAAACCTCTCCAGGAAGAGCCAAGTTATCTAGAGTTTTGCCAATACATACTTCGGTAAAATATGAAATTATTAATAAATTGATGACTAAAAAGGAAGTGACAAATGTGATTGATTTTGTTTACAGACATTGCGGCCAGAAAGAAACAGTAATTTTTTGTGATAAAATGATGTCAATGGGTTTTAATCATGCATGTATTGCAGGAATTTCATTTGGTATTTCAGATCTTGAAACTCCTAAAACAAAGAATAATCTTGTTTCTGAAGCTGAAAAGAAAGTAAAAAACTTTGAACAACAATATTTAGATGGTTTAATTACACAGGGTGAAAAATATAATAAGGTTGTTGATGTTTGGTCAAAATGTTCTGATGACGTTGCCGATGAAATGATGAAAAACATTTCTACTACAAAAGGTGATGAGCCTGTTAACTCCGTTTGGATGATGGCACATTCAGGAGCCAGAGGTTCAGCAGCTCAAATAAAACAACTGGCAGGTATGAGAGGTTTAATGGCGAAACCATCTGGCGAAATTATTGAAACACCAATAATATCTTCCTTTAAGGAGGGTTTAGATGTTTTAGAGTATTTTAACTCTACGCATGGTGCGAGAAAAGGATTGGCAGACACAGCATTAAAAACAGCTAATTCCGGATATTTAACTAGAAGATTAGTAGATGTTGCCCAAGATTGCATTGTTACGGAAGTTGACTGTAATACCAAAAATGGATTTGAAACAAGAGCTGTTATTGAAGGTGGTGAAGTAATTGAATCATTAGGAGAAAGAATTTTAGGTAGATCTGCTGTAAATGAAATAAAATCTTCAGATAATCAAATAACCATAGTTGGATCTGGTCAAATAATTGACGAAGTAGCTGTGGACTTAATTGAAAAATCAGGTATCGATCTAGTTAAGATAAGATCTCCATTAACCTGTGAAGCTAAAACTGGAATATGTGGAGTATGTTATGGTAGAGATTTGGCAAGAGGGACTCCTGTTAACATGGGGGAAGCAGTAGGTGTAGTTGCTGCACAATCTATAGGTGAACCAGGAACGCAATTAACAATGAGAACATTTCATATTGGTGGGGCTGCTCAGAGAGGTGCAGAGCAATCAAACATAGAAGCACCATTTGATGGAACAATTAAACTTGAAAATGCCTCTCTGATTAAAACAGAGGATGGAAGTGAAGTTGTGATGTCGCGTTCTTCTGAGATGATGATTTTGGATTCGCAAAGTAGAGAAAAGGCAAGATATAGGCTTCAATATGGAGCTAAATTGTTGAAACAAGATGGTCAAAAAGTAAATGGTGGAGACTTGTTGGTTGAATGGGATCCTTATACAATTCCAATAATTTCAGAAAAGAAGGGCACGGCTAATTTTGTTGATTTAATTGATGGCGTTTCAATGAGAGAAGTAACTGATGATATAACTGGCATTACTAGTCGTGAAGTAATTGACTGGAAGCAACAAAAAGGTGGCAGTGATCTCAGGCCTAGAATTACGATCAGGGATGACGATGGTAATGTTATAAATTTAAATAATGGTCTAGAAGCAAGATATTTTATGTCTGTAAATGCTATATTACAAATAGATAATGGAAGTAAAGTTAAAGCTGGGACAGTGTTAGCAAGAATACCTAGGGAAAGTTCTAAAACTAGAGATATAACAGGGGGGTTGCCAAGAGTGGCTGAATTATTTGAAGCTAGAAAACCAAAGGATTTTGCTGTCATATCAGAGATCGATGGTGTTGTAGAGTTTGGTGCCGACTATAAAACTAAGAGACGTATACGTATAATCCCACAAGATGACGAAATTGAAATTGTTGAATATATGGTGCCAAAAGGTAAGCTTTTAGCTGTTCAAGAAGGTGATTTTATTAGAAAAGGAGATTTAGTTATTGATGGAAGTCCTGTTCCTCACGACATTTTAAATATTCTAGGAGTTGAAGCATTAGCAAATTATTTGGTAAAAGAGGTTCAGGATGTTTATCGGCTTCAAGGGGTAAAAATTAATGATAAGCATATAGAGGTAATCGTCAGACAAATGTTACAAAAAATAGAGATTGTCGATCACGGAGACACGACTTTTTTAAATGGAGAGCATGTTAATAGAGCAGAGTTTAAAGAAATGAATAATAAAGTTTTAAATGAAGGCAAAAAACCTGCAAAAGGAAATCATATTTTATTAGGTATCACTAAAGCTAGCCTTCAAACTGATAGTTTTATTTCTGCTGCTTCATTTCAAGAGACCACTAGAGTCTTAACAGAGGCAGCTGTATCAGGCAAAACTGACTCTTTGAATGGTCTTAAAGAGAATGTAATTGTAGGAAGATTAGTTCCTGCAGGAACCGGTTCAGTAATTAATAAATATAGATCAATTGCTTACAAAAGAGATAAAGAACTTATTGAAAAATCAAAATTAGAATCAAAAGTAGAAGATGGAAACGAAACATTGGCAAATGAAATTTAAGACAATTTTATTTTTAGCTATGTTTTCTCTTGATTTTTTTGGTTTTAAGGTTTATGTTTCGCCAACTTTATAATTTAGGTAGTGGGAGACCAGACACTAAATTATAATCTTAGAAGATAAATTAGGGAAAAATATGCCGACCATTAATCAACTTATAAGACATGGCAGGAGGAGACCTGTTAAAAAAACCAAAGTTCCAGCTATGGAGTCATGCCCTCAAAAAAGAGGTGTTTGCACTAGAGTATATACAACAACGCCAAAAAAACCAAACTCAGCATTAAGAAAAGTTGCAAGAATAAGATTAACTAATGGATATGAAGTGACGTCATATATTCCAGGTGAAGGACATAATTTGCAGGAACATTCAGTTGTAATGATTAGAGGCGGGAGAGTTAAAGACTTACCCGGTGTCAGATATCATATCATTAGAGGTACACTTGATACACAAGGTGTTTCTGATAGGCGTCAGAGAAGATCTAAGTATGGTACTAAAAGGCCTAAGTAGAGGAAGTTATGTCACGTAGAAGAAAAGCAGTTAAAAGATTAGTGATGCCCGATCCTAAGTTTAAAGACAGGATCATTTCTAAGTTTACATCGTGCATAATGCT
Organism: uncultured SAR116 cluster alpha proteobacterium; assembly: GCA_902533695.1. Taxonomy (GTDB): domain Bacteria; phylum Pseudomonadota; class Alphaproteobacteria; order Puniceispirillales; family Marisalimonadaceae; genus AG-426-I14. The sequence goes on along the minus strand of CACAMV010000001.1, from coordinate 61,512 downwards.
TAATGGGAAAAAGTCTACTGCAGAAAAAATTGTTTATGGAGCACTAGACCTTATTAAGAAAAAAACAAGTACAGATCCTCTAAACTTATTTCATGAAGCCTTGAATAATGTTAAGCCACAGATAGAAGTTCGTTCGAGAAGGGTTGGTGGCGCTACTTACCAAGTTCCTGTAGAAGTAAGATCAGAAAGATCTCAAGCTTTAGCAATTAGGTGGATTATTTATAGCAGTAGAAACCGTAATGAGAAGTCAATGATTGAAAGGCTAGGAAGTGAATTAATTGATGCATCATCTAACAAAGGAAATTCAGTCAAAAAAAGGGAAGATACTCACAAAATGGCTGAAGCTAACAAAGCATTTGCACATTATAGATGGTAATTGAGGAGGTAAATGAATAATGTCAAGAGGTTTTGGTTTAGATAGATATAGAAATTTTGGAATAATGGCTCATATTGATGCTGGTAAAACAACAACAACTGAGAGAATATTGTATTATACAGGTAAAAACCATAAGATTGGTGAAGTTCATGACGGCAATGCCACCATGGATTGGATGGAACAAGAACAAGAAAGAGGTATTACTATAACTTCTGCTGCTACTACTTGTTTTTGGTTTAGAACCGATGATGGTGAAAATCACGACACTAAATTTGGTGATACAAAAGATCAAGCTAAATTTAGATTTAATATTATCGATACACCAGGGCATGTAGATTTTACAATAGAGGTTGAAAGATCTTTAGCTGTATTAGATGGTGCAATCTGTGTTTTAGATGCTAATGCAGGTATCGAACCTCAAACAGAAACAGTTTGGAGGCAAGCAGATAGATATAAGGTTCCAAGAATTGTTTTTGTAAACAAAATGGATAAAATAGGTGCAGATTTTTTTAATTGTGTACATATGGTAAAAGATAGAACAGGCGCCTTGCCTATTCCAGTTAATTTGCCAATAGGCTCTGAAAATCAGTTTGAAGGTTTGATTGATTTGGTAACTATGAAGGAATGGATTTGGGATTCTGATGATCTTGGTGCAACATGGAAGTTAAAAGAGATAAGGGATGAACTAAAGTCCAAGGCAGAACAGATGAGATCAGCCCTAATAGAATTAGTTGTGGAACAGGATGATCATTGGATGGAAAAATATCTTGATGGTACTGAGCCTGATGACGAATCTTTAAGAAAATTAATTAGAAAGGGAACTTTAAACATGAGTTTTGTTCCTGTTTTATGTGGTTCAGCATTTAAAAATAAGGGTGTACAAACCATGTTAAATAGTGTTATTGACTTTTTGCCAGGTCCTTTGGATGTTCCTTCATATTTAGGTTTTGCACCAAATGATACTCAAGAAAATAGAAATATAGAGAGAAATGCAAGTGATTCAGATCCATTCTCAGGATTGGCTTTTAAAATAATGAATGATCCATTTGTTGGGTCATTAACTTTTATGAGAATCTATTCTGGGACAATAAAAAAAGGCGATGCTATATCAAACTCTACTAAAAACAAAAAAGAAAGAGTTGGAAGAATGATGATGATGCATTCAAATAATAGAGAGGAGATAGATCAGGCTTTTGCTGGAGACATTGTGGCTCTTGCAGGTATGAAAGACACTACTACAGGTGATACATTATGTGATCCAGATAAACCAGTGGTTCTTGAAACAATGACCTTCCCCAATCCAGTCATAGAGATTGCGGTAGAACCAAAGTCAAAAAATGATCAAGAAAAAATGTCTACTGGGCTCCAAAGATTAGCTGCGGAGGATCCATCATTTCAGGTCTCAACAGATATTGAATCTGGTCAAACTATCATGAAGGGTATGGGAGAACTTCACTTAGATATTTTGGTAGATAGACTCAAGAGAGAGTTTAAAGTAGAAGCTAATATTGGAGCTCCTCAAGTAGCATATAGAGAAACAATAACTAAAGAAGTTGAAGTAGATTATACTCATAAAAAACAATCTGGAGGAGCCGGTCAATTTGCAAGAGTAAAATTAATTTTCTCTCCAAATCAAGGAAAGGAATATGAGTTTATAAACTCTATTCGAGGCGGTTCTGTGCCAACAGAATATATTCCTGGCGTAGAAAAAGGTATAAATTTTGCCAAAGAAAACGGTGTAGTTGCTGGTTTTCCTTGTATCGACTTTAAAGTAAATTTAATTGATGGTGCTAGCCATGATGTAGATTCCTCTGTTTTGGCTTTTGAAATAGCCGCAAGAGCAGCATTTAGAGAGGGAATGGCTAAGGCTTCACCAGCTTTACTAGAACCTATAATGAAGGTTGAGGTAGTAACACCAGAAGATTATATGGGAGATATCATAGGAGATCTTAATAGTAGAAGAGGACAAGTTGGTGGTATGGATAGCAGAGGTAATGCAAGAGTTATTGATGCTATGGTTCCTCTAGCTAATATGTTTGGTTATGTCAATAATTTAAGATCCATGAGTCAAGGCAGGGCTCAATTTACAATGATTTTTGATCATTATGAACAAGTTCCACAAGCTGTTGCCGAAGAGGTAAAAGCTAAATTAGCTTAACAACAATTGAGAGGTTAAAAAATGTCTAAAGAGAAATTTGATCGAAGTAAGCCACATGTCAACATAGGTACGATAGGTCATGTGGATCATGGTAAGACTACGCTTACAGCAGCTATTACTAAAGTTATGGCAGAGGCAGGTCGTGCTGAGTTTTCTGCTTATGATCAGATCGACAAGGCTCCTGAAGAAAGAGAGAGGGGTATTACCATATCGACTGCACACGTGGAGTATGAGACAGAGAATAGACATTATGCTCACGTTGATTGTCCTGGACACGCTGACTATGTTAAAAACATGATTACTGGCGCAGCTCAAATGGATGGGGCAATATTAGTTGTGAATGCAGCGGATGGTCCCATGCCTCAAACAAGAGAACATATACTCTTGGCCCGTCAAGTAGGTGTGCCTGCTCTGGTTGTTTATTTAAATAAGGTTGACCAAGTTGATGATGAAGAACTTCTTGAGTTAGTTGAATTAGAAATTAGGGAGTTATTGTCTAGTTATGAATTTCCAGGTGACGATATACCTATTGTGAAAGGGAGTGCTTTAGCAGCTTTAGAAGGACGTGATGAAGAAATAGGTGTTAAATCTATCACATCACTGATGGAACAAGTGGATAAATATATACCTCAACCTGACAGACCTAAAGACCAACCTTTCTTGATGCCTATTGAGGATGTATTCTCAATCTCTGGCCGAGGTACTGTAGTGACTGGTAGGATAGAAAAAGGTGTAGTTAAAGTAGGCGAAGAAATAGAAATTGTTGGTCTAAAGGAAACCACCAAAACAACATGTACTGGTGTTGAGATGTTCAGGAAATTATTAGACCAGGGCGAGGCAGGAGATAATGTTGGTGTTCTTTTGAGGGGAACAAAGAGAGAAGAAGTAGAACGTGGTCAGGTATTATCAGCTCCTGGTTCAATTAAACCATTTAAAAAATTTAAAGCAGAAGCCTATGTTTTAACTAAAGAAGAGGGAGGTAGACATACACCATTTTTTAGCAATTATCGTCCTCAGTTTTATTTTAGGACGACAGATGTTACAGGGTCAGTAGAATTACCTTCAGGGACAGAAATGGTGATGCCGGGAGACAATATCACAATGACTGTAGAGTTAATATCACCAATAGCAATGGATGAAGGATTAAGATTTGCGATAAGAGAAGGTGGAAGAACAGTAGGTGCAGGGGTAGTATCAAGCATAGAATCGTAATTAGAGTAATTAATGGAAAATCAAAATATAAGAATAAGATTAAAAGCTTTTGATCATAGGGTGCTAGATCAGTCAACTTCTGAAATTGTTAATACAGCTAGAAGAACTGGAGCACAGGTTCGCGGTCCAATACCTTTGCCAACATCTTTAAGGAGATTTACAGTTTTAAAAAGTCCTCATGTAGATAAGAAAAGTAGAGAGCAATTTGAAATTAGAACTCATAAAAGATTATTAGATATTCTAGAACCTACTCCGCAAACTGTTGATGCTCTTATGAAGCTAGATTTAGCTTCTGGTGTAGATGTTGAAATAAAAATTTAAGGTAGTTTGATGCGTAGTGGTTTAATATTAAGAAAAATTGGTATGACGAGGGTTTTTTCAAATGATGGAGTTGATACCCCTGTTACAATTTTAAAACTTGATAATGTTCAAGTTGTAAATATTAGGAATCAAGAAAACGATGGATATAATGCTATTCAGATTGGCGCAGGGGCAGTAAAAACAAAAAACTTAACCAAACCATTAAGAGGCTATTTTGCTAAGTTAAAAGTTGAACCTAAAAAAATTTTGAGAGAGTTTGTAGTTGAAGATGATATGAAACTTAATATTGGTGATACTTTTTCTGCTAATCACTTTGTTGTAGGACAAAAAGTAGACGCATCTGGAATATCAATTGGCAAAGGTTTTTCTGGCGCGATGAAGAGACATAATTTTTCAGGCCTTGGAGCATCTCATGGGGTGTCTATTAGTCATAGATCTCATGGATCAACTGGGAATAGCCAGGATCCAGGAAGAGTTTGGAAAGGAAAGAAAATGGCTGGTCAGTATGGGAATGTTAAAAAAACAATACAAAATTTGTCAATTGTGAATATAAACGAAGAAAATGACCTAATTTTTGTAAAAGGTTCTATACCAGGACCCAAAAATTCATATGTCCTTATAAAAGACGCTACTAAGAGCAAATTACCTGAAGCTGTGTTAAAGCCTGCAGGTTTGAAAAAAGATACTATATCAGATGATAATCAGCAACTTGTTAAAAACAAAGAAGTATCTGACAAAGAAAAATTAGAAAAAAAAGATCAGCACTTAGATCATGAGTTATTAGCCAAACAAAATTCAAACAAAAATACAACTGAAATATCAGATTCTAAAGAGGAAAATAAAGTTGAAGATTAAATCTATAAATATAGTAAAAAACAAGCAAAAAGATTTTGAGGTAAGGGATGATATATTTGATGTAGAACCTCGTTCAGATATTATTGAAAGAGTTATAAAATGGCAGTTAAGTAAAAGAAGATCAGGTAATCATAAAGTAAAATCTAGAAGTGAGATTAAAACAACTAATGCGAAGATGTATAGACAAAAAGGAACTGGAAGAGCAAGACATGGTAATATATCTGTTGTTCAATTTAGAGGTGGTGGGGTCTCACATGGTCCAGTTGTAAGAGATCATGCTCATAAATTAAATAAGAAAATTAGGATTATGGGTTTAAAATCGGCCATTTCACTTAAAGCGAAAAGTGGAGAATTACTAATTTTAGAAAGCGAAAAATTAGATAAAAAAACAAAAACGTTTAATAATTACTTAAAAAAATCCTCTTTAGACAAACTTTTAATAGTAATTGGTTCTAGCGACAATAAAACAGATTTTTATCAATCTCTTAGTAATATTCCTAATGTGGATTTGATAAGTCAAATAGGCCTTAATGTTTATGATATAATTAAGAAAGATAAAATTTTATTTACTGAAGTTGCTGTAAAAGAATTTGAAGGAAGATTTCAATGAGTTTGACAAAGAAATATAAAAATTCTTCTGAAATAGATTTAAATAAATCTTATAGAATTATTTTAAAACCTCTTGTTACAGAAAAGGCTACAAGACTCTCCGAATATAATAAAGTTGTCTTTTCTGTGTTACCGACTTGTAACAAATTTGAGATTAAAAATGCAATTGAAAAGCTTTTCTCAGTCAAGGTTAAAACAGTAAATGTAATAAATTTAAAAGGTAAACGTAAAAGACTTAAAGGTATAATGGGAAAAAGAAATGATACTAAAAAAGCCATAGTTACTCTAGAAAAGGGTAATTCTATAGATTTGTCGGTAGGAGTTTAAACTTATGCCATTGAAGCAATACAATCCTATGACTCCTGCACAAAGAGGTCTTGTCTTAATTGATAGGTCAAGTCTTTTTAAAGGTAAACCAGTTAAAAAGCTTACCTATGGACTGACTAAATCTGGTGGAAGAAATAATGCTGGAAGAATCACTTCTTGGCAAAAAGGTGGAGGTCATAAAAGACGTTATAGAATAGTGGATTTTAAAAGAAAAAAAATGGATGTTGAAGGAATTGTTGAACGCATAGAATTTGATCCGAACAGATCTGCTTTTATAGCCTTGCTAAAATATAGCGATGGTCAGTTAAGTTATATTTTGGCTCCTCAAAAACTAGCTGTAGGAGATAAAGTAATTTCTTCAAAAAAAGCTGATATTAAGCCAGGAAATGCTATGCCTCTTTCATCTGTTCCAGTGGGTACTATAGTTCATAATGTGGAATTAAAGCCTGGCAAAGGCGGGCAATTAGCTAGATCAGCTGGATCTTACATTCAGGTTATTGGAAAGGATCTTTCATATTCTATTTTAAGGCTTACATCCGGAGAAGTGAGGCTTGTACTTTCTAGTTGTATGTGTTCGATTGGTTCTGTTTCAAATCCTGATAATCAAAATCAAAACTTTGGTAAGGCAGGAAGAAATAGGTGGTTAGGCAAAAGACCTACAGTTAGGGGCGTAGCGATGAATCCGATTGATCATCCACATGGTGGAGGTGAAGGTAGGACGTCAGGAGGTAGACATCCAGTATCGCCATGGGGGAAGCCTACTAAAGGGAAAAGAACAAGAAACAACAAAAAAACCGATAAATTTATTGTTAGAAGAAGGAGTAAGTAGAATTAGTTATGGCTAGGTCAGTGTGGAAAGGTCCATTTGTAGATGGTTATTTGTTAAAAAAGGCTGATGTGGTTCGTCAATCTGGTAGAAATGATGTAATTAAAACATGGTCTAGACGATCGACTATTATGCCCCAATTTGTTGGTTTGACATTTGGAGTTCATAATGGGAAAAAATTTATACCTGTGACTGTTAATGAAAATATGGTTGGTCATAAATTAGGTGAGTTTGCCCCAACCAGAACTTTTTACGGTCACGCAGCTGATAAAAAGGTTAAAAGGTAGTTAATTATGTCTCAAAAAACAAATGCAAGACGAGAAAAAGATAATGAAGCTAAAGTTGTATTAAAAAATATAAAAATTAGTCCCCAAAAGCTTAATTTAACTCTGCAAACTATAAGAAAAGTTAAAGCTGACAGAGCAATTTCTATTTTACAATTTTCTAAGAAAAGGATTGCTAAACAAGTTGAGAAAGCTATGAGATCTGTTATCGCTAATGCCGAAAACAATCACTCTTTAGATATTGACAAGTTATATGTTAAAGAGGCTTTTGTTGGGAAAAGTATAGTTATGAAAAGATTTCACGCAAGAGCTAGAGGAAGAGGGGCGAGGATTTTAAAGCCATTTTCTCACTTAACTATAATTCTTTCTGAACAAGAAGGGGATAAATAATGGGACAAAAGACTAAACCTGTAGGATTTAGATTGGGAATAAATAGAACTTGGGACTCAAGATGGTTTAGCACAAAATCATATCCTGATTATTTACATCAAGATCTTAGCTTAAGAAGATACTTGTTTGGAAAGTTGAAATCTGCTGCAGTTAGTAAAATTTTAATAGAGAGACCTGCTGGAAAGACTAGAGTTACAATATACGCTGGTCGTCCAGGTTTAGTTATTGGCAAAAAAGGGCAGGACATTGAAGGCTTAAGAAAAAGTTTGGAAAAAAAATCTGGTACAGAAGTAAGCTTAAATATTATTGAAGTTAGAAAACCTGAATTGGATGCAAAATTAGTTGCTGAGGGTATTGCTCAACAATTAGAAAGAAGGGTGGCGTTTAGAAGAGCTATGAAACGAGCTGTTCAGGCTGCTATGCGACTTGGAGCTCAAGGGGTAAGAATTAATTGCTCAGGAAGACTAGGTGGAGCAGAGATAGCAAGAACTGAATGGTATAGAGAAGGACGCGTTCCCTTACATACCCTTCGTGCAGATGTTGACTATGGAGAAGCGACCGCTTTTACGACTTATGGAACAACAGGAGTAAAAGTGTGGATTTTTAAAGGAGAAATTATGGAACATGATCCTTTAGCTCAAGACAAAAAATTAAATAATAAAAATTCTAATCAATTACAATAGTTATTAAAGATGCTTCAACCAAAAAGAACAAAATTTAGAAAAGCTCATAAGGGTAGAATTCATGGTTTTGCTAAAGGTGGGACCAATTTGAATTTCGGATCTTATGGTTTAAAAGCAACCAGACCAGAGCGGGTTACAGCTAGGCAAATAGAATCTGCAAGGAGAGCTATAACTAGACATTTACGAAGAACCGGAAGGTTATGGATTAGAATTTTTCCAGATGTTCCTGTCTCCAAAAAACCAGCTGAAGTTAGGATGGGAAAGGGTAAAGGATCGCCAGAGTTCTGGGTATGTAGAGTTAAGCCTGGTAAAATAATGTTTGAACTTGATGGTGTTTCAGAGACAGCTGCAAAGGAAGCTTTTAATCTAGCTGCAGCTAAATTACCTCTTAATACTAAGTTTGTTAAAAAGTTTGTTTAGCGAAGGATTGTTATTGAAATATGCCAAAACATAAAGCAAAAGATTTGATTACAAAAACTAAAGATGAACTTTTAGATAAGCTTACTTTGCTTAGAAAGGAACAATTTAACTTACGTTTTCAAGTTACGAATGGACAGAATGAAAATCCTTCTAGATTTAGACTTATTCGAAGGGAAATTGCAGCAATAAAAACAATACTTAACAATAATATGATGAAGGTTAAATAATGCCAAAAAGAATTTTATCTGGGAAAGTTGTAAGTGACAAGGCTGACAAAACCATTACAGTTCTTGTTGAAAGAAGAATTATGCATCCAATTTATAAAAAGTTTGTGACAAAATCAAAAAAAATTAAAGCTCACGATAAAAATAATAAATTTAAGGTTGGAGATGATGTTGAAATAATTGAGGCGGTTCCTTTTTCAAAAACAAAAATGTTTGAAGTGATCTATTAAGTTTGGAGATAAATAATGATACAAATGCAGACCAACCTTGATGTAGCTGATAATTCTGGTGCAAGAATTGTACAATGTATTAAAGTTTTAGGTGGAAGTAAAAGAAAAACTGCAAGTGTAGGTGATGTGATTGTTGTAACAATTAAAGATGCAATACCTAGAGGAAGAGTAAAAAAAGGTGATGTTCACAGGGCTGTGATAGTGAGGACATCGAAAGAAGTAAGAAGAAATGATGGAACATGCATTAGATTTGATAAAAATGCAGCTGTTTTAGTAAATAAAAGTAATGAACCCATAGGAACTAGAATTTTTGGACCTGTCACTAGAGAATTGAGAGGTAAGCAATTCATGAAAATAGTATCTTTAGCACCGGAAGTATTGTAATGAAAAAAAATAAATTGAAAAAAGGTGATCAAGTTTTTGTAATTGCAGGAAAGGATAAGGGAAAGACAGGTCAAATAACAGAAATTTTTAAAGCGCATGACAAAGTGAAAGTATCAGGTGTAAATATTGTAAAAAAACATAGGAAACCTTCACAAGATAGTCCAGGGAAAATAGAAGAAATAGAATTGCCAATTCATATATCTAATGTTTCGTTACTTGACCCGAAAACTGGTAAACCTACTAGAGTTAAATTTATATTTGATAAAAAAGAGAAGAAAAGGGTCACTATATCTTCGGGATCAAATGTTTAGTTTGAGGATGTTTTAAATGATAACCAGATTGCAAGATGAATATAAAAATAATATTTCAAAAATGTTAAAAGACAAATTTAATTATAAAAATTTAATGCAGATTCCAAAATTAGAAAAAATAGTTATTAACATGGGAGTTGGTGAGGCAGTGAAGGATTCTAAAAAATTGGACTCAGCTTTGAGTGAGTTGACATCTATAAGTGGTCAAAAACCATTGATTACAAAAGCTAAAAAAGCTAATGCAAGCTTTAAACTCAGAGCCGGCATGTCTGTTGGATTAAAAGTAACATTAAGAAAGAGTAAAATGTATGAGTTTTTAGACCGTTTAGTTAATATTGCTTTGCCAAGAGTTAGAGACTTTAGAGGTGTCAATCCCAAAAGTTTTGATGGTAACGGAAATTATTCTTTGGGGTTAAAAGAACAATATATTTTTCCTGAAATTGAATTTGATACTGTTGATTCACCTCGAGGTATGGATATTTCAATTATTACATCAGCTAAGACTGACGATGAGGCTAAGGAGTTATTAAAAGGGTTTAATTTTCCTTTTATCTCTTAATTTAAGGAGTGTTTAATGGCAAAAAAAAGTGCTATAGAAAAAAATTTAAACAGAAATAAATTGATCAAAAAAAATCAATCTAAAAGGTTAAAACTTAAAAATATCTGTTTGGATAAAAATATTTCAATGGAAGAAAGATTTGATGCTCAAATTAAGCTGGCACAATGTACTAGAAATGGTGCAAAAGTAAGATATAGAAATAGATGTCAAATCACTGGAAGACCAAGGGGATATTATAGAAGATTCAAGATGTCAAGAATTGCTTTGAGAGAATTGGCGCTTTCAGGACAAATACCTGGAATGGTTAAATCAAGTTGGTAATGAGGTAAAGATAATGTCTATGAGTGATACATTAGGTGATATGTTGACAAGAATACGGAATGGTCAATCTACCCAAAAGCAGAAGATTGATGCACCCGCGTCAAGATTTAGAAAAAATGTTTTAGAAGTTTTGAAAAGAGAAGGTTATATTAGGAATTTTTCTGAAATTGAAACTAAACCAGGAATAAACATTTTTCAAATTGAATTAAAGTATTATGAAGGTGAACCAGTTATAAGTGAAATAAAACGTATTTCTAAGCCTGGAAGAAGAGTTTATTCAAGTATTAAAAACCTCCAAAAAACATATAACGGATTAGGCATATCAATATTATCTACGCCTAGGGGTGTGATGAGTGATAATGAGGCTAGGGAAGCAAATGTTGGTGGAGAAATTTTATGTACAGTTTATTAGGAGTGATTGATGTCTAGGATAGGTCAGAGCCCAATAAAATGTCCAGATAATGTAAAAATTAATAAAAAAGATAATAGTTTATCAGCGTCGGGGCCAAAAGGTGAATTAGAGGTTTTGGTCTCAAAAAATATTGAGATTGAAATAAATGAGGGTTTAATCAAATTAGCAAACAAGGATGATACTAAAAAAGGTAAGGCTAACTGGGGTACTACTAGAGCTTTAATTAATAATATGGTTAAAGGAGTTAGTGAAGGATTTACAAAAAAAATGGAAATTGTAGGTGTAGGATATAGGGGTGCATTAAATGGAAAAATATTATCTTTAAATTTGGGTTTGAGTCATACAGTAGAAATGCCAATACCTGAAGGTATAGAAGTTAAAATGGATGGAAATACTAAATTTATGATTTCAGGGGCAGATAAACAAAAAGTTGGTCAATTTGCCTCAATTGTAAGATCAAAAAGACCTCCTGAGCCTTTTAAAGGGAAAGGACTAAGGTATGAAAATGAGTATATTGTAAGAAAAGAAGGTAAAAAAAAGTAGGTTAAAATGAAAAATAATAGAGCATTATTTGAAAGAAGAAAGTTAAGAAATAGAAATTTCCTAAGAAAAAAGCTTAATGGGAAATTAAGACTTACTGTATTCAGGTCTAATAAACATATTTATTGTCAAATTATTGATGATTCAAGCAAGAAAACTCTATTGTCATCATCTACTTTAGATAAAGAGATGAGAAAAAAGATAAAAATTTCTGGGAATGCAGAAGCCGCATTGGAAGTTGGAAGAGATATAGCAGATAAAGCTATTAAAAAAGGTTTTAAGGAAATTGTGTTTGATAGAGGTGGTTACTTATTCCATGGAAGGGTAAAGTCTTTAGCTGATGGAGCTAGAGAAAAAGGATTAAAATTTTAAAGGTAAAATAATGAATCAAACTGACAAAAGAAATATTAAAGAAGAATCTGAATTAATTGACAAATTAGTTGGAATTAATAGAGTTGCTAAGGTTGTTAAAGGAGGAAGAAGGTTTGGATTTGCAGCATTAGTTGTAGTTGGTGATACTAGAGGAAAAGTTGGTTTTGGCACTGGAAAAGCTAAAGAAGTTCCTGAAGCAATAAAAAAGGCTACAGAAGATGCAAAAAAGAAACTTATAAGGGTTCCTTTAAAAGAGGGACGTACATTGCATCATGACATGAAGGGAAATTATGGTGCTGGAAAAGTGGTTATTAGAAGCGCACCATCAGGAACTGGTATCATTGCTGGAGGACCGATGAGAGCAGTTTTTGAAACGCTGGGAGTGCAGGATGTTGTGGCCAAGTCTGTTGGTACATCTAATCCTCACAATATGATAAAAGCAACTTTTAATGCATTAAAATTTATGAATTCTCCTAGGAATATATCTAATAAAAGAGGTAAAAAAGTCTCTGAAATTTTTGGTAACAAAAAAACAATTGATGTAGATAAAAATGAATAGAAAAAGTATTAAAATTATCCTCAAAAAAAGTGGTATTGGTAGAAAATCTGATCAAAAGAGAACACTTCTTGGACTGGGACTTACAAAAGTAGGAAGAATTAGAGAGCTTGATGACACTCCGTCTATTAGAGGAATGGTAAATAAAGTTAAACATTTAGTTGAAATAATTTAATAATTATCGAGGGAATGATGAAATTGAATGAATTTCAAAATTTGAAAAAAGTAGAAAAAAATAAAAAAAGAATTGGTAGAGGTATTGGTTCAGGCACAGGCAAGACATCTGGTAAAGGCCACAAGGGTCAAAAATCAAGATCTGGAGTAAGTATAAAAGGATTTGAAGGTGGCCAAATGCCAATTCATAGAAGATTGCCCAAAAGGGGTTTTACAAATATTTTTCGAAAAGAGTTTATACCTATAAACCTAGGCAAAATTCAAAATTTAATTGATAATAAAAAACTAGTTATAAATAAACCAATAGATTTGAAATCATTTTTAGATGTAGGATTAATAAAAAAATCAAATTCTAAAATTAAAATTTTAGGTAAAGGTACATTAAAAGATGCTATAGAAATAGTCGCATCAGGTTTTTCAAATAATGCAAAAAATTTAATAGAAAAAAATGGTGGTAAAGCATTATTAGAAGAATCTCCAAAACAAAAAAAACCATTGAAAGATAATAAAAAGGTTTAAATTTAATGGCAAATGAAAGCCCATTTGGTGCAATTGGACAAGCTACAGAATTACGTCAAAGAATTTTATTTACTTTGGGTGCTTTAGTAATTTATAGACTTGGTACCTACATACCTGTTCCAGGAATTGATCCTTTAGCTTTAAGTGAATTAGTTAATCAAACAAATAGTGGAGTTTTGGGCATGTTTAACATGTTTTCTGGAGGGGCTCTAGGAAGGATGACGATTTTTGCACTCACTATAATACCATATATTTCAGCTTCGATTATCATGCAATTGATGACATCAATATCTCCTCAAATGGCTCAGTTAAAAAAAGAAGGTGAATCAGGTAGGAAAACCATTAATCAATACACAAGATATTTAACTGTCTTACTAGCAACCGTTCAAGCTTGGGGGTTCGCAATAGCTTTAGAGGGTACGTCAAGTTCGGGTGTTGCTCTTGTGATAAACCCAGGTATATTTTTTAAGGTTACTACAGTAGTTACTTTGGTTGGTGGAGTAATGTTTCTTTTGTGGTTGGGTGAACAAATTACTGAAAGAGGTATCGGCAATGGGGTTTCATTATTAATTTTTTCTGGTATCGTAGCTGAGTTACCTAGGGCCTTAGTTCAAATTTTAGAACAGGGAAGAACTGGAGCTATTTCACCACTATTAATTATATTAATTTTTATACTAGCTATAAGTGTCATAGCCTTCATTGTATTTATTGAAAGATCACAGAGAAAAATAATAGTTCAATATCCGAAAAGACAAGTTGGTAATAAGGTTTTTTCAGGTGATTCCTCCCATTTACCTCTAAAAATAAATGTTTCAGGAGTGATACCACCTATATTTGCTTCTGCGTTACTATTACTCCCAACTTCTATAAGTTCATTTGCTGGTTTAGGTTCTGATAGCCCAGAATGGTTAATAACGCTAAACTCATTTTTAGGAAGAGGACAACCGATTTATTTGGCGATTTATATTGGTTTAATAGTGTTTTTTGCTTTTTTTTATACAGCAATAGTTTTTAACCCAGATGATACTGCGGACAATTTGAAAAGGAATGGAGGATTTGTTCCCGGAATAAGGCCTGGACCTCCTACTTCTGAATATCTTGATTTCGTTTTGACAAGGCTAACAGCTATTGGTGCGATATATTTGTCAGCTGTTTGCATTCTTCCAGAAATATTGATTTCTAAGTATTCCATTCCATTTTATTTTGGAGGTACAAGTTTGTTAATTGTAGTTACGGTCTCTATAGATACTGTTGCTCAGGCTCAATCTCATATTATTGCTCACAAATATTCAGGTTTAATTAAGAAAAGAAGATTAGGGGGAGTTAGGTAGACAAATGAAAATAATTCTCTTTGGCCCCCCTGGAGCTGGGAAAGGTACTCAAGCAAACTTATTAATTGAAAAATTTGAAATAGTTCAGATTTCAACAGGTGATATGTTAAGAGATTCAGTCAAAAATGATACAGAAATTGGTAAAAAAGTTAAATCCATTATGGAAAATGGAGAATTAGTTTCAGATGATTTAATGATTTCTCTTATATCGGATAGAATAATTCAAAAAGATTGTTTAAATGGTTTTATTTTAGATGGTTTTCCTAGAACTTTGGCTCAAGCTAAAGCATTAGACGATATGTTAAATATTAAAAAAATAAATATTGATCATGTTTTACAAATAGATGTTAATCAAGATTTATTATTGAGTCGAATTGAAAAGAGAGCTGTTGAAAATGAAAATGTACGGGATGATGATAATTCTAAGGTCCTAAAAAATAGGTTGCAAGTATATAATGATCAAACTATTCCCGTCCTAAAATATTACGAAAATATGGATAGATTGAAAAAAGTTAATGGAATGTTAAGTATAAATGAAGTTTTTCAAAGTATTTTAAAATTAATTGATTGATACTAAATAGTTGACTAGATCATGTTAAAGATTATAATTCGCCATCTTAATAATTTTAATTTTCATGGAGATATTTGTGGCTAGAATAGCTGGAATAAATATACCAACTAATAAAAGAGTTGAAATAGCTCTTACTTACATACATGGTATAGGTTTAAAGACTAGCAAGAAAATATGTAGTTCAATTGGAATTTCAATTGAAAAAAGAGTTAATAATTTGTCAGAATCTGAACTTTCTCAGATTAGAGATTTTATAGATAAGGATATTATTGTTGAAGGAGATTTAAGAAGGAAAAAATCTCTTGATGTAAAACGATATCTAGATCTAGGCTGTTTTAGAGGACTTAGACATAGAAGAAATTTACCAGTAAGAGGTCAAAGAACTCACACAAATGCAAGAACAAGAAAAGGTCCTGCAAAACCAATTGCTGGTAAAAAGAAATAATTAGGTGAGGTATATGGCTAAGCAGTTAACTCAAACAAAAGTAAAAAAAAGAGAGAGAAAAAATATTACTAATGCGGTTGCGCACGTAAATTCATCTTTTAACAATACCGTGATTACAATCACTGACGTACAAGGCAATACAATTTCTTGGTCTTCTGCGGGAGCTATGGGATTCAAAGGTTCTAGAAAATCTACACCTTATGCTGCACAATTAGCTGCTGAAGATGCAGGGAAAAAAGCATCTGAACATGGTGTTAAATTAATAGATATTGAAGTTCAGGGACCTGGATCAGGAAGAGAATCTGCTTTAAGAGCTTTACAAATGGTTGGATTTCAAGTTAATTCAATTCGAGATGTAACACCAATTCCTCACAACGGATGTAGACCCAAAAAAAGAAGAAGGGTTTAATTCAATTAATTAAACAAATCTAAATTAAAAGTATAGAGTAAAAAATATGATTGAAAAAAATTGGAAAGAACTGATTAAGCCTGCAAAATTAAGTGTAAAACATGAAAATGATAATGAGTTTTCTGCAACCATTGTTGCTGAGCCAATTGAAAGAGGTTTTGGAGTTACAATTGGTAATGCTCTAAGAAGAATTTTATTATCATCATTACAGGGAAGCTCAATAACATCTATTCAAATTCAAGGTGTTTTGCATGAATTTTCCTCTTTGCCAGGAGTTAGAGAAGATATTACAGATGTAATTTTAAATGTTAAAGGTATCAAAGTAAGAATGGATGTAGAAGGTCCAAAAAAAATGTATTTAAACGTTACTGGACCGAATAAAGTTACTGCTGGGCATATTGCAGAGGTATCTGATATTGAAATAATGAACCCTGAACATGAGATATGTGCGCTAGATGAGGGAGCAAATTTATCAATTGAGTTTACTGTAGAAAATGGAAAGGGATATGTAGCAGCTGGGTCAAAAGCAATGGACGAGAAACCAGTAGGACTTATTCCAGTTGATGCTATTTTTAGTCCAATAATACAAGTTTCTTATGAGGTTGATAACGCAAGGGTAGGTCAACAAACTGATTTTGATAAACTTTTATTAAATGTAAAAACAGATGGTTCAGTTAAACCAGAAGATGCAGTTGCTTTTGCAGCAAGAATAATGCAAGATCAAATGCAAAATTTTATTAATTTTGAGGAACCGGAGGAAGAAGAAGTTGTTCCAGAAGTCGATGACTTACCATTTAATAAGAACTTGTTAAGGAAAGTAGATGAGTTAGAGTTATCAGTAAGATCCGCAAATTGCTTAAAAAATGACAATATAGTTTATATAGGTGATTTGGTTTTAAGAACTGAACCGGAAATGTTAAGAACACCAAACTTTGGAAGGAAAAGTTTAAATGAAATAAGAGAAGTTCTTAAGTCAATGGATCTAGAGTTGGGAATGATGATAGAAAATTGGCCTCCTGAAAATATAGAGGAACTAGCTAAAAAAATTGAGGATCCATTTAATTAATTAAGGAAAATCGTATGAAGCATAGATTAAAAGGTAAAAAACTAAATAGGACTTCATCGCATAGAAAAGCACTATTAAAAAATTTATCACAAGCGTTGTTAAAGCATGAACAAATTGTTACTACCTTAATAAAGGCTAAGACATTAAAGCCATATATAGACAAATTGATTACGATTGGAAAAAAAGGTAGTCTTCATTCTAGAAGGCAAGCGATTACTAAGATTGGTAATGAAAAGCTAGTTCAAAAATTAATGGATATTTTAGCTAAGCGCTACAAAGATAGGAGTGGAGGCTATTCAAGAATAGTAAAAGCAGGATATAGGTATGGGGATAGTGCGCCAATGGCAGTTATAGAGCTGGTTGAGAGAGATGAAAGTGCTAAAGGTTTAGATAGTGGTCCTGTTACAGAGAAAAAAATTAAAGATGAAGAAAATAAAGATATAGTTGAACAAAAACAAGCGGGGTAGATTTTATCAAACACCAACATAGTTTTATTTAGCCTTTACTTATTCCAAATCTACGAAACTAATAATCAAATTTTCCTTTTGAAATTGCCCATGAAATAACAAACTCTAAAATCAAATTAGTTAATTTTATATCTCATATTTAAAATTAAAAAATGAAAGAAGATAGATTTTTACAAGTGAATTTGTTAATTAATAAAAAATGCTGATGATGAAGAGTTTTTTAGTACCAGAACAAGAAAATAATTCTAGGTTAGATAGGTGTATAAGAAGGATTTTAGGAAATATAAATCAATCTTTGTTAGAAAAGTATTTAAGACAAAGGCTAATTTTAGTAAATACTAAAAAAGCCAAAGCTTCACAAAAAGTCAAAGTAGGTCAATTGATATATTATGCAAAATCAATTTTATTTGAAAAAATTAAAACTGAAAATATAACTGATTTTAGTGATTCAGAAGTTAAATTTTATAAAGAGTTATACAATAAGATTGTCATAAATGAGACTGAAGGGTGGATCACTTTAAATAAACCTAATAATATTGCTGTTCAAGGTGGATCAAAACAAAAATTTCACTTAGACAATTTTTTAAAAGTTAACTTTCATAACATGAGTCAAAAGCCGAGGTTAGTTCATAGATTAGATAAAGACACTTCTGGCTTATTATTGATAGCCAAAAATCAATTTGCAGCTAGAAGTATTTCAAGATTTTTTAAAGAAGGTAAGATCATAAAGATTTATTATGCTTTAGTTTCACCATCTCCTAAAGATAAATTTGGCATAATTAAAACGAGAATTAATAAATTGAAAAATTTAAATATTAATAAGATGGGTATTTCAGAAAATCAGGGAAAACATTCTATTACAAAATTTAATGTTTTAGAAAAGTTAAATGATGACTTAGCTCTAGTAGCTTTGAATCCTATTACAGGTAGAACTCATCAATTGAGAATTCATATGCAACACATAGGAAGTCCAATTATCGGTGATAAAAAATATTTTAATTTTGTTAGTGAGGCTTCCAAAATTGATAAAGATCATTTATTAAAATTACATTCTGGTATTCTAAAAATACCCAAGGAAAAGATGATGATTGCCAATCTTCCAAAACATTTTAAAGATACGTTGGAATATTATGGTATAAAGCTTATGAAGCCAGAAAAAATTTATAATTATTTTTTAAGAGATAGAATTGAAAAATAAAACTAGTTTAATACTATTTGATTATGACGGAACTATTGTTGATTCTGCAAAAATGATTGTTAATGGTGCCATTCAAGCATTTAGAGCTTGCGGACTCCCAGATCCAGATCCTCAAAAAGTAAAAGAAAATATAGGTAAGCCATTAGCAGTCGCTCTAAAAGCATATATGGCTGATGGTTATGATGTAACGCCTGAACAAATTTCAAATGCGTATAAAAGTTGGTATGCAGAACAAGGTAGGTTGGGTCTACAAGACGAGCCAATTTTTCAAGGAATGGATAAATTGTTAAAAGAGTTAAAAATCTCAAACAAATATTATTTGGGTGTTGCAACTAATAAATCAAGAATTGCATTAGAAAATGGCTTAAAAAAACACAATTTAACAAATTTGTTTGATATTACATTAACAACTGACGAAAATATACCAAAACCTAATCCTGATATGGCTTTAAAAGCTATGGAAGCTTTTGAAATTACAAATAATTGTACATTTATTGTTGGTGATACGGTAAACGACATTGGTCTTGGGATAAATGCCAACATAATTTCTATTGGAGTTTCATGGGGTTACAATGATTTAGAGGATTTGAAATCAGCTGGTGCAAATTATCTTGTATCTACTTCAGAAGAATTGTTAAAAGTTTTAGAATCCAAATTAATATAATATGAAAAAAAGTTGTTCAGATATTTCAATACTTTTTAAGGAAAATTATTTTAACATTTATTTAGGTAAACAAGTCCTAAAGTCCAAAGAAAATAATTTTTTTAATTTTACCAACAAAAATCTTGCAATATTATTAAAAAATGACATTAAAGAATTTGGTAAAAATATTGATTTAAACAAAATTTTGTACTTTGAAATTTTCTCGTTAGCGATTGACAAAATACAAAATGACAAAAAAAATTATATTAAAGAAATTTGTAATTATGCATCTACTGATCTAATTTGTTATAGAGCAGAAAGCCCAGAAGATTTAATAAAATTGCAAAATGATTTTTGGGATCCAGTATTAAATGATTTAGGAGAAATAAATTTAAAATTTAATAAATTTTATGGTTTGATGCCCAAATATCAACCTAAAATGTCAATTTTAAATTTACAAAAAAGATTAAATAAGCTAAATCATTTTGAATTATCTTGCATATTTAAAATCACTAAAATTTCAACCTCAATTTTACTCTCTTACTCTTTATATAAGAATTTAATCGATGAAAGGTATTTTTTTAAATGTGCTTTTCTTGATGAAATTTGGCAATCCATACAATGGGGAAAAATAAATGATGAGGAAATTAAAAGAGATGCTTATCTTAAAATTATAAAAAAAACTAAAATTATATTAGATATTTTATCATATGAGAAATGAATTTTTTATAGAAATTGATTTCATTTTGGGTTTGTTGAAACCAAATTCAAAGAAAATTTTCAATGAAATTATATTGGCAAGAAAAAATAAAATGTGGGCTACAATCATTGTTTTTTCACTTACAATTTTAGATAATATTTTTTTAGATGAAGAATATATTGAACTTATAAATGCCTTGAAATTGAAAAAAATTAAACACTCAAGTGAGATTAATTGGTTGAGAAAAAAAAGGAATGAAATTTTACATTTTAATGACAAAAAAGAATATTCAATTGTAATTAACGATCAAGATCTTAAATCTGACTCAGATAAAGCATACAAAATTCTTGTAAAAAATTTGATAAACTTGTTTCCTAAGCATAGTTATTTTGATTAAAAAAAATTTTTGAAATTATCTATTAAACTTTTATCAAGAGTTTTGAAGTCTATTTTTACACCTTGATCTTTCATACTAGTTACGTGAGAATTCTTTACTCCACATGGTATAATTTGATCAAAGTTATCAAGTTTAGGATTTAAATTAATCGAAACACCATGCCATGTAATCCAATTTGATATTCTAATCCCAATAGAAGCTATTTTAAAAAAGTCTTTTTTCTTTTCAATCCATACACCTGGATAATTTTCTCTAGTAACTGAGCTGATGTTAAAATTATCTAATGTTACAATTATCCAATTTTCCAAACGATTTATGAACTTTTTAATATCTTTTTCCCTTTTTGATAAATCTAACATTATATATACAACTCTTTGGCCATTTCCATGCCAGGTCCATTGTCCTCCTCTGTTAGTGTATCTAATTAAATTCTTATTTTTTATATTTTGATCTTCATTTTTTGCTGAAGTTCCTGCTGTATAAATTGATTCATGTTCCAAAAACCATAATAATTCACCTTTTTGATTATTTTTCATAAAAGTTAAATGATTTTTCATAAAATCAATTGCATAGTCAAAATGAACAGGTTCTTTAGAAAGTTTAATCTTTATTTTTTCATTTAATTTCATTTATTTTTATCAACTATTTCTCGATTAATAGTATATCATATGATAAAAAAAAATATAATAGCGGCTGTGGCGGAATTGGTAGACGCGCAGCGTTGAGGTCGCTGTGGGGTAAAACCTGTGGAAGTTCAAGTCTTCTCAGCCGCACCATTCGATGTATTTCATTCATTGTAACCTATTGATTTGCAAGCATATTATGTAATCAGTTCCTGGATGGTAGACCAAATGGTAGACCATTTACATAGTACTCATTTGTACAAAAAGTGTTGCGTTTACCACTTATTATTTGCTTCTTTCAAAGATTTGAATTCGTAATATGCATAATGAATATAATTAATTTAAGAACAACTTATAAAAAAAATTTATTGCATTAAATTCTTCATGCGCATCCTTATGTGCTTTTCGGAATACCCCATTTTTCAAAGTCATCAACTAAAATTTTTGGAACGTAAGATTTTATCATTAGGTATGATTTCATGTTTTTTATTTTAAAGCTATATTTTCAATATTAAATAAACTTTTAAAATTCTTGTTGTCTTGTGCTCCAACTAAATAGTTTTTGTTCAATATGTATGTGGGCACGCCAGTTACACCAAATTTATAAGAAAGTTGCCAATGTTTATCAATTTCATTTTTATATATTCTTTTAGAAAGCACGTCATTTGCTTCATTTTTTGGTAATTTCAAATTTGAAACTATATCTAACAAAATATCTTTGTCATTAATGTTAAGTTTAAATTTAAAATATGCTTCATATATTTTGTCGTGAATTTCCATATTTTCATGTTTTATCTCTGCCCAAAACCCTAACTCCTGAGCAAGACGACTATTATATGTGAATTCTCTATAATTATAATTCAAGTTTTCTTCTATCATCAATTGGTCCATCATCATATTTTTTTGTTTGAGTTCATGAGAGGTACATTGAAATAAATCCAATAAATTTCTACCCTCATTTGGAGTATCTGGGTGTAACGGAAAATGGATAATTTGAGTTTTAATATTATAATTTTTAATAATTCTTTTTAATCTTGCATGACTCAAGTAACACCATGGACAAACATAATCTGTAAATATTTTGAGTATTGGGGCGTCCATTTAAATTCCTGTTTTTGATAATATCTAATATAACACAGGTTTTAATAATCAATATTTAAAAACAAATAAAAACTTAAAATTTATTTCAATTTTTAGTAAACATTAAAAAAACGTCCTCTAAATTAACATCTTTGGTATGTAAATCTAAAACTTTAATATTATTTTCTTTTAAAAAATTTAAAATTTTGTTCATAGGGGTTTTTGAAGGGATAAAAGAAATTTCACAATTATTTTCATTAAATCTAACCTTACCTAATTTTTTCAAATAATTTTTAATTTTGCTAGATAATTTATCTTCAAACTTTATTGAGATAATTTTTTGATCAATTTTTGACAATAAATTACTTTTTTTATCTTCCGCTACAATTTTTCCTTTATGAATAATAGCAATTTTATCACATAATTTTTCTGCTTCTTCTAAATAATGTGTTGTTAAAATGATTGTTACTCCTTGATCATTTAATTTTTTAAAACTTGCCCATAATTTTTTTCTAAGTTCTACATCAACTCCTGCAGTTGGTTCGTCAAGAATTAAAATTGGAGGTTGATGAACCATAGCTTTTGCGACTAATAATCTTCTCCTCATTCCCCCAGATAATTTTCTACTATATTCATTAGCTTTAGATGTGAGATCCATTATCTCTAAAATTTGATTAGTTACTCTATTTTTTTTTGGAACATTAAATAGGCCAGCCTGTAATTCTAATTGCTCTTTAGGTGTAAAAAAAGCATCTATATTTAATTCTTGTGGCACAACACCAACAGCCAACTTAGATTGTTTTCTATTCTTATCTATGTCTATATTCCATACCTTTACTTCACCTTTAGTTTTCATTACAGTACCAGCTATAATATTTATTAGAGTTGACTTTCCTGCACCATTTGGTCCTAAGAGTCCAAAAAACGATCCACATTCTATTTGTAAAGAAATATTATTAATTGCAACATCTTCTTTTTCAGCCCCAATGTAATTTTTAGTAAGATTTTTAATTTCTATTGCTAGATTATCTTTTGGTGTAATCCATTTATTTGTCATAGTTAAATTGATATATAAAATAAAATGTCTATATTAAATATAATAAAATTATTTCAAATGCAATTGGTATGATAGAAGCTAAAACAAAAAATAAAAATATTCTCCATAAAGATATTGTCAAAGTGAATGAAAAAAAAATTAGCTGTGATGGAGGAACTGATTTTGGACATCCTATTGTTTTTTTGAACCTTGGTGCAGAAGGAAAAATAATTTGTCCATATTGTTCAAAAAAATATGTTTTTTTAAAAAAGTAAATTTATAGTTACAAATTGGATAAAAACATTACAAAAAGAAAATTTGATTATTTTGATAAAAATAATTTAATTTTAATTGATGGTTCTGGGTATATTTTTAGAGCCTTTTATGCAATACCATCTATGACAAATCCAGATGGTGTTCCAATAAATGCTGTTTACGGCTTCATGAATATGATGGTTAAATTAATTAATGATTTTAAGTCAAACAATTTTGCTGTTTTTTTTGATTTTTCAAGAAAGACTTTTAGAAATCATATTTATGAAAATTATAAATCAAACAGAGCTTCACCTCCTGAAGAATTGATTCCTCAATTTAGTATAATTAAACAGGGGTCAAAAGCTTTAGGGTTACCAGTTATTGAGATGGATGGTTATGAGGCGGATGATTTAATAGCTACTTTTTGTAAAAAAGCAAATGTAGAATCAAAAAATGTTATAATAATTTCAAGTGATAAAGACCTTATGCAATTGGTTGACGACAACACTGTAATGCTAGATCCGATGAAAAATGTCTGGATAGACTCTGAAATGGTTTGTGAAAAATTTGGAGTAAAACCAGAACAGGTGATTGATGTTCAATCGCTAGCTGGCGATTCTAGTGACAATGTACCTGGCGTGCCAGGTATAGGCCTTAAAATTGCTGCTGAACTAATTAATAAATTCGGTTCTCTAGATAAACTTTTTTTAAAAATAAATGAAATTAAGCAGAATAAGAGGAGAGAAAATTTAAATGAATTTAAAGAACAGGCTATTATTTCACGTAAATTAGTAACTTTAAAAAAGGATGTTCCCATCAAGCTAAAGTTAGAAGAATTAAAAGCAGATATAGATTTGCAAAATGACAAATTAAAAAAGTTTTTAACTGAAAACAATTTTAAAAGGTTGTTTGATAGATTAAATCGTCAAAGTTCTAGCAAAAATAATAAAGAAATTAATGTCAATTTTGCAGAAAGAAAAAAAGATTATAAATTAATTACTAAATTAAAGGAATTAGATGAATTGATAGGGATTTGTAAAACTAAAGATATACTTGCAATTGATTGTGAAACCGATTCTTTAAATGCAAAATCTACTAATTTAGTAGGTATCTCAATTTGTTATGATAGAGGTAAGGCAAGTTACATACCTCTTAGACATGGTAAGATAAATAATAATTCTAATCTTTTAGATTTTGAAAATAATTTTCAAAAAAATATTACACAAATTGACTTCGAAATTGTGATTGAAAAATTAAAACCTATTTTTGAAAATCAAGCCATTTTAAAGATAGGTCATAACATTAAATTTGATTCATTAGTCTTAAACCAGAGGAAAAATGGCTCTATCAACTTAAGTCCCTTGGGAGACACTATGTGTATTTCATATGTTTTAAATTTAGGAAAAATTGAAAATCATAAATTAGACACTTTGGCGTTAAGTGAATTAAATTATAATACTATAAAGTTTGAAGAAGTATGTGGGAAAGGAGTTAACCAGAAAACTTTTGACCAAATTGATCCTAAAGATGCTTTTAACTATGCCGCGGAAGATGCTGATGTAGCATTAGAATTATATAAGAAACTTTACTCTAAGCTATTTTTGGAAAAAAAATATGCAGTTTATGAAAAGTTAGAAAAATCACTTATACCAGTTATCTCTGAGATTGAAAATAATGGGATTTTAGTAAATAAAAATACTTTGAATCAAATTTCATATCAGCTTGGTATTAAAATAAAGACTTTAGAAAATGAGATTTTTAAGATTAGCAAAACGAACTTTAATATAGGTTCTCCAAAGCAATTAGGTGAAATACTTTTTGAAAAAATGAAATTGGGTGGGGGAAAAAAATCAAAGAATGGATCATGGCAAACTAGTGTTAACGTTTTGAAGGAACTTTCTTTTAATGATCATAAAATTGCAAATCACATTTTGAATTGGAGACATTTTTCTAAGTTAAGAAGCACTTATTCTGAAGCATTGGTTGATCAAATTAATCCAAATACAAACAGAATACATACTAGTTACTCAATGGTTGGAACAAGTACTGGTAGGTTATCATCTTCCGAACCAAATTTACAAAATATCCCAATTAGAACTGAAGAGGGACGTTTAATAAGAAAGGCATTTGAATCAAAAGAAAATCATTTATTATTATCAATGGATTATTCTCAAATTGAATTAAGATTGATTGCACATATAGCAAGCGAAAAAAGTATGATTGAAGCGTTTAACAACAATTTAGATATTCATGCTGATACAGCATCAAAAGTATTTAATGTACCTATTAAAGATATGGATTCAACCATCAGAAGGAGTGCCAAGGCTATTAATTTTGGTATAATTTATGGTATTTCTCCTTTTGGTTTAGCTAAACAATTGAGTTGTACAAATAGTGAAGCAAAATATTTTATAGACTCATATTTTAAAAGATTTCCAAATATAAGAGAATATATGGAAAAAATTAAAAAAGAATTATACGAAAATGGTTTTGTAGAAACTTTATTTGGAAGAAAAATAAATATAAATGGTATTGATTCTAAAAATCAGAATTTGAGATTTTTTGCAGAAAGACAAGCAATTAATGCTCCGATTCAAGGTACAGCAGCAGATATTATGAAATTAGCAATGGTAAAATTATCTAATAATTTTATTAATAGGAATTCAGATACAAAAATTTTACTTCAAGTTCATGATGAATTGGTATTTGAAGTACATGAAAATGAATTAGAGAATGAGATTGATATAATTAAGCCTATAATGGAACAAGCTAATTTACCAATGAAAAGCTTAAATGTTAATTTAAAAGTGGAAGAAGGATACGCAAAGAATTGGTCTGATGCACATTAGAAACATAATGCACTCATAATTTAACCTGATTATTTAATAATCTAATTTGATGGGAAGAAATGCAAGAAAGAATAGTATTAATTGATGATGATAACCATATTTTAGCTTCTGTATCAGTTTCACTCAGATCAGAAGGTTGGGATGTTGAAACATTCCCAGATGGTGAAAAGGGTTTGATTGCATTGCAAAGAAATCCTCCAGATTTAGCTATTTTAGATATTAAAATGCCTAGAATGGATGGAATGGAATTATTAAAGAAATTAAGGATTAATAGTAATATTCCTGTTATTTTTTTAACCAGTAAAGATGATGAATTAGACGAGGCCCTGGGTTTAAGGATGGGAGCTGATGACTATATCAGAAAGCCATTTTCACAAAAATTGTTAATAGAAAGAATAAGAGCAGTTCTCAGAAGAAGTTCAATTTCTGACAATATTGATCCTGATAAAATAATAATCAGAGGTGATCTAAAGTTAGATTTAGAAAGACATCTATGTGTTTGGTATGAAAATGAGATTAGGCTTACAGTAACTGAATTTCTTATTTTGCAATGTCTTGCTTTAAGACCTGGTTTGGTAAAAAGTAGAGATCAATTAATGGATGCGGCTTATGGAGAAACAATTTATGTTGATGATAGAACAATTGACAGTCATGTCAAAAGAATGCGAAGAAAGTTCAGATTTTTTGACAAAAATTTTGATAGGATAGAGACTTTGTATGGAGTGGGGTATAGATATAGAGAAACTTGAGTGATAATTAATACACAAAGATTAATAAAAAATATTTTTTTGGGTAAGATAACTTTTCCGCTCAGAACAAGAATTTTGGTAATAATTATTCTACCTGTAGTTTTTTATCCTTTGTTGATAATTTATTTTAACAAATATCAAGATATTTTAATTAGGTCTGAATTTGAAGCTATTGAAAGGCAAGGATTAACATTTGCAAAAACAATTGGTATGTTAGAGGAGGAGTATGGTTTAATTCAAAAAAATGAAATTTATTCAAATTATTTGCAGGCTTTACTTCCTTACGATTATAAAAATTATAAATTACAAGCAAGATTATATAACCTCGATGGTAATTTAATAGCTGATAGTAATAGGGGTATTTATACTTCAAATGTCAAAATAAAAAAACTTCCAGATGTAGAGGAAAGGTTTAATTTAGAAAATTTTTTTAATAATTCTGTAAGATATTTGTCCAAAGTTGTTTCTCAACCTATAGACTTATCTAGTTATAAATATGATGTAAATAAAATCAATTTTGACTTGACTCCACCTGAAATAAAAGAAGCTTTAAATGGAACAAATATTAGGGTATTAAGGCGTGATGATTTTGGAAAGTTAGTTTTATATGTTGCGCTCCCAGTAAAACATTTAAGATTAATAAAAGGTGCAGTATTAATTTCAGGTTCTAGTGAAAAGATTGAAGAAGAGTTAATTAATCTAGAGTCAGAGCTTTTTAAAACATTAGGTTTAATTTTATTTGCGACTTTGGCACTTGGTGTCTATTTAGCAAGATCCATCACAAACCCTATAATTGACCTAGCAAAGTTAGCAGATTTTATAACATTTAATAAAATAATTAAACTAGATAATTTACCAAATTTTCCTAAAAGAAATGATGAAATTGGTGATTTGGCTAAATCTTTTTCGACAATGATAAAAGAATTACAATCAAGAGTTAACGATATATCATCTTTTGCTGCAGATGTAGCTCATGAATTGAAAAATCCTTTAACTTCTTTGAGATCTGCTTCTGAAACAATGATAAATTTAAAAAATAAATCCGATCAAAAAAAATTAATTGAAATAATTCAAAAAGATGTAAGAAGAATAGATAAGTTAATTTCAGATATTTCATTTGCAAGTAAGTTAGATGCAGAACTTTTAAAAGTTAAATTTAAACAAATAAATTTGTATAAGCTTTTAAAAGCTATTATTGATGTAAGAGCAACAGCGCTGGGTTATAAAATAACATTACATTGTGAAAAAAAAAATATCTTTGTAGAAGGTAATGAAAGTAAACTAGTACAAGTCTTAGACAATATAATTGATAATTCAATTTCTTTTTCAGGTGACAAAGCAAAAATAGATATTTTTTTAAAATTAATTCAACAAAAAGTAAGGCTAATAATAGAAGATAATGGTCCGGGATTCCCTAATTCAGCAACAACCAAAATATTTGATAGATTTTATACTGATAGGCAAAATGTAAAAGATTTTGGAAAACATTCTGGTCTTGGGTTATCAATATCTAAGCAAATAATCGAAGCCCACAAAGGACAAATTTTTGCAGAAAACAAACTAGATCAAAATAAAAATATAATTGGAGCAAATATTATAATTTTACTTAATGAATTTAAGAAAATTAATTCAAAATAAAATTGACAATTTCTATTACTTAATTACAAATTCCATTAATTAATAAGGGTAAATTTAATGAATGATTATGAAATTGCAGATATATCACTTGCTGATTGGGGCATGAAGGAAATTTCAATAGCTGAAACTGAAATGCCAGGATTGATGGCTTGTAGAGAAATTTATGGAAGAGAAAAACCTCTTGAAGGAACAAGAATTTCTGGATGTTTGCACATGACTATTCAAACTGCAGTTTTAATTGAGACATTAGTTGTTCTTGGTGCTTCTGTTAGATGGGCAAGTTGTAATATTTTTTCTACACAAGATCATGCAGCAGCAGCAATAGTAAATAAAAATATACCTGTTTTCGCTAAAAAGGGCGAGAGTCTCGAAGAATACTGGGATTATGTAGATAAAATTTTTGCTTGGCCTGAGGGTAAATTTACGAATATGATTTTAGATGATGGTGGTGATGCAACTTTATATGTTATCTATGGAGATAGGTTAGAGAAAGGTGAACAAATATTAAAAAACCCTTCTAATGAAGAAGAAGAAGCTCTTAAACAACAGTTATTGAAGAGGATTTCAATTTCTCCTGGTTGGTTTGCAAAATTGAAACAATCTATTAAAGGAGTCACTGAGGAAACCACTACAGGGGTTCTTAGGTTGTATCAAATGTCTGAAAAAGGACAACTTCCTTTCCCAGCTATTAATGTCAATGATTCAGTAACAAAATCAAAATTTGATAACTTGTATGGTTGTCGTGAATCACTTGTTGATGGTATTAGAAGGGCAACTGATGTTATGTTTTCTGGTAAAATTGCTGTTGTAGCTGGCTTTGGAGATGTTGGTAAAGGTTCAGCTGCTTCATTAAGGCAAGGTGGTGCTAGAGTAATGGTTACTGAAATAGATCCTATTTGTGCGCTTCAAGCTGCAATGGAAGGTTATGAGGTTTGCAAGATGGAAGAAGCATGTGAAAAAGGGGATATTTTTGTAACAGCCACTGGTAACAAAGATGTAATTACTTTGGATCATATGAGAAAGATGAAAGATAGAGCAATAGTATGTAATATAGGTCATTTTGACTCTGAGATTCAAGTTGAGTCATTACAAAACATGAAGTGGACAGAAATTAAACCTCAAGTTGACGAAGTTGAGTTTCAAGATGGGAAAAAATTAATTGTATTAGCTAAGGGACGGCTTGTGAATCTTGGTTGTGGCACTGGCCATCCAAGTTTTGTAATGAGCGCTTCTTTCACAAATCAGGTGTTAGCACAAATAGAACTCTGGCAAAAATATAATAATTATAAAAATAAAGTTTATACTTTGCCAAGACATTTAGATGAGAAAGTAGCACAATTTCATTTGAAAAAAGTTGGAGCAAAGCTTACAAGACTGTCAGAAGATCAAGCTAGATACATTGGTGTTTCAATAAAAGGACCCTTTAAGACAGATAATTATAGATATTAATAAAAATGCAAATACAGCTAGGATCTAAGTCTGCATGTGTTAAACTTTTTAATTTATTAGCTGGTTTATTTGAGCCTGGTGATTTAATTTTTTTGAATGGAGATTTAGGTGTTGGCAAGACTTATTTGGCTAAACAAATTGTTAAGAATTTAACTGGAGATAACTTAGTAGTTAGTCCAACCTATAATTTAGTTCATACTTATATAACCAAAAACAATATTGAGCTTTTGCATTGTGATTTTTTTAGAATTTCAGAAAAAAGTGAGATCGAAGAATTAGGTGTTTTTGAAGAGATCACAAAAAAAATTATAATTTTAGAATGGCCGAAATTTGTAGGTAAATTTATTATTGACCCATTAATTATTGAGATTAAATTTGGTAAAGGAAAATATGATAGGATTTTTAATTTTAGTTTTTCAAAAAATTGGAAACTTCGTATAGATAATCTGAAGATTAGAGTAAACAATGAATTTAGTTTTTTATGATGTAGAAACTACAGGCACAGATGTTAATTGGTCACAAATAATCCAATTTGGTGCTGTATTAGTAAATGAGGATTTTTCAGAAATTGACAGATATCAATCAAAATGTAGATTAAAACCTGGGGTGGTTCCTGATCCCCAAGCCTTATTGGTAACAGGAATTACAATTTCAGAATTAACGGAAACAAATTTTTCTCATTATAATTTGATCAAGGAAATAAAAAGAAAATTTGACAGTTGGACACCTGCAATTTTTGTAGGATTTAATTCAATAAAATTTGATGAAGAAATCATAAGAAAAAGTTTATTTAAATCTCTACATGATGTTTATATTACTGTTTTAAATAATAATAGAAGAGTTGATTTATTAAATGTTGTTAGATCATCAGTTTTTTTTGATAAAAATTTTCTTAATACAACATTGACTGATAAAGGAAACATTAGTTTCAAATTAGAGGAATTAGCCAATAACAACTCTATCAGTCATAATGCTCATGATGCAATGGGTGATGTTATGGCTTCTATTAAATTAGCCAAAAAAATAAAAGAAAATAAATTGCAAATCTGGAATGATTGTCTTTTGACTTCTAATAAAAAAGATGTTGAAAATTTTTTATATAAACAAAAGTTATTTTGTTTAAGTGATTATAATTTTGGTAGAATGAATCATTTTCCATTAACTTACGTATGCTCTCATCCTAAATATGGTTATGCTCAATGTTTTGATCTTACTATTGATCCTCAAGAAATTATTAAACTTGAATATAATAGTTTAAAAAATAGGATCAAAGAAAAACCAAGTTTTATCAAATCTATAGCACAAAACAAACATCCATTAATTTTCAAAGAAAATTATTTTAGTTTAATAGAAAAATTTGATGGCTTAGATCTAAATGTTTTAAAAGATAGAGCAAATTTGATAAAAAAGAGTGATATTTTTAAACAGAAATTGATTTTAATTTTAAATGAAGAATTTGATGAAAAGGAGTTTTCAAAGCCTCAGACACCTATTATGGCTGAAGAAAGTTTGTATGTTGGAGGTTTTCCTTCTTTGAAGGATAAACAAAATATGAAAAACTTTCATCAAGTATGTTGGACAGAAAAATTTAGAATTTCATGTAGGTTCGAAGATGATAGATATAGATATTTTGCACAAAGATTAATATATGAAGAGAATCCTCAATGTCTTCCAAAAAATGTTTTTAACACAATTCATAAATCTATTGCTGAACAAATTTTAACATTGGAAGACGTTACTTGGTATACTCTTCCAAAGGCTTATAAAAAATTAGATGATCTAAGAGATAAATTTACACAAGAAAAAGATGAAAAAAAATTAAGGTTTTTAGAAAAAATTGATGATTATTATGAAAAAATGAGATCAACTTATGAACCCGCTAAATTATTATAGGAGATAAACATGGCAACTATTGAAACTAATGACAAAAACTTTCCAGAGGATGTTTTAAAATCTGAAAAATTAGTACTTGTAGATTTTTGGGCTGAATGGTGTGGACCGTGCAAAGATGTTTCTCCAAAAATTGAAGAAATTTCAAATCAAATGGATACGCATTTGACAGTTGCTAAAATTAATGTTGATGAAAACCCTAATACAGCTCAAGAATTTAATATTAGATCAATCCCTGCCTTAATTCTATTTAAAGATGGAAAAAAAATTTCAGAAATGTTGGGAAATCTTCCAAAATCAACTTTGGAAAAGTGGATTAATGAAAACATAAAATAAAACTTATTTATTTTTTTTTAAAAGTTCTCCAGTTAAATATAGTGATCCAGTTATAAAAAGTGGTTCATTAGATGGTACGTTTTTTAATGCTGTATCAATATTTTTAAAAGGCATTACATTTAGATTAAAATTAGTTTTTATAATTTGTTCAAGTTCTATTTCATTAAAGCATGATCTCTGACCTTGAATGGGAACTACAAAAATTGTTTTTACAAACTCTTTTATCAAATCTATAAAACCTACAACATTTTTATTTCTCATCATGCCTAAGATAATTAACCAATTGTTTATTTTAGATTTTTTAAAATAATTTAATATTACCTTTCCCCCTTCTAAGTTATGTGCTCCATCAACTAATGTGAGATTTGCTCTATTTTTGAAAAATTTACCTTTCTCGATTTTTTGTAACCTTCCATCCCATGTAGTTGATTTTAATGCATTTTTAATTGTTTGATTTTTAAGGTTTTTAAATAAAAATTTCATTACAGTTACTGCAATTTCAGCATTCTCATATTGGTGATCTCCCAGAAGGCCAAGCGACCATGTTTTTGGAATTTTTCTAAGTTTTAAAATTTGAATTTTCTTTTTTTTTGCCTCTTCGAAAATAACTGTTTTAACAAGAGAATTATTTTGTTTTCCTACAACACAAGGTGCATTTCTTTGTAAAATCCCACATTTTTCTGATGTGATTGTTTTTAAATCATTACCTAAAAATTCAACATGATCAAAACCTATTTTTGTTAAAACAGTAATATTTTTATTTTCTATTACATTGGTTGCGTCCAGTCTTCCTCCTAAACCTGTTTCAATCAAACAAATATTACTTTGAACCTTAGAAAATGCTAAAAAGCAAGCTGCTGTTGTGATCTCGAAAAATGTTATTTCTTGATCATTATTTGCTTTTGTTACTTCATACAAATTTTCAAAAAGAAAATCATCTTCAATTAATTCTCCGTTTAAAATTATTCTTTCATTAAAATTAATAAGATGCGGTGAAATGTAGCAGTTGACTTTAAGCCCGTATGATTCCGCTATAGATTTAATGAAAGCTATACTAGAGCCCTTTCCATTAGTACCTGCCACATGTATTACAATTGGCAATTTATTTTGAGGATTTCCAAGTTTTTTAAGTAAACTTTTAATTCTATCTAAATTAAAGTCTATATATTTAGGATGGAGTGAATTTAGATATTTAAGTAATTCATCTAACTTTTTGATCCGATCAAAATCAGGCATTTTTTAACTTGTATTTTTAGTAAGTATTTTGATCATTTTTGCAATTTTTTCTTTTTGTTCATTTCTTGGTACTACTATATCTATCATTCCATGAGACAATAGATATTCAGATTTTTGAAAATTATCAGGCAAATTTTCTTTAACAGTTTTTTCAATAACTCTTCTGCCTGCAAAACCAATAACAGCACCAGGTTCTGCAAGGTGAATGTCACCTAACATTGCAAAACTAGCTGTAACTCCTCCAGTTGTAGGATTTGTGAACAAAATAATGTAAGGTAAGGAATGTTTTTTTAAGTTATTAACTGCTATAACTGATTTAGGAAGTTGCATCAATGAAAAAATGCCTTCTTGCATTCTTGCTCCTCCAGAAGATGGTATTATCAAATAAGAGCATTTGCGCTCAATTGCTTCCTGAGAGCCTTTCAAAATTGCATTTCCAACAGTTCGTCCCATCGATCCTCCCATAAAAGCAAAGTCAAAGGATGAAATTACACATGGAAGGTTATTTATTAAACCATATTCTGTTAAAACTGCATCTTTTAGATTCGTTTTTATCTTTGCCTCCTTAATTCTTTCAGAATATTTTTTTAAATCTTTAAATTTTAAAGGATCTTCTGATATGTTTTCTATTTCAATTTTCTCTGTTGATGCGTCGTCAAAGAGATAATTTAATCTGCCTCTCGCGCTCATATAACCATGATAACCACATGATTTACATACATTTAAATTATTTTTATATTCCTTATGAAATATCATTTGATTACAAGATTTACATTTAACCCAAAGATTTTCTTCTGTTTCTCTTCTGTTTACAAAAGCTTTAAATTTGGGAAGTACTGTTTCTTTAATCCAATTCAAATCTAACCTCTTTTATTAAAAATTCTTTGCAATGCTTTTTACAAAATTTAAACAGTTATGAGTTTTTTTTCTACTATTACTATTTTTAATAGTTTCAACTATTGATGATCCAATTACAATACCATCTGCATTTTTTGACATTTCTAGAGCTTGCTTGGGTGTTTTAATTCCAAATCCAACGATAATTGGAAGATCAGTTAATGATTTTATATTATCTATTTTTGACTTAATTGAACTTTGATTAGCACTTTTTGTACCGGTTACGCCCGTTACAGAAACATAATAAATAAAACCTTTAGAATTCTTTGTTATTTTTTTAAGTCTTTTGTAATCAGTTGTTGGCGTGACCAGTCTAATTACATTCAAACCATTTTCTTCTGACTTTAAATAAAACTCTTGATCTTCTTCCATAGGTAGGTCAACAATTATAAGTGCATCAACGCCTACCTTAACTGCATTTTTGATAAATTTCATATTACCATAGCTTAAAATAGGATTATAATAACCCATTAATATAATAGGAACATTTTTATATTTAACCCTAATTTTTGATACAATGTCTAAACAATTTTTTATATTCATTCCATTTTTAATCGATAATTCACTGGATTCTTGTATAAGAGGACCATCAGCCATCGGATCTGAAAAAGGCATTCCTATTTCTAGAAAGTCTACGCCAGTTTCTGGGAGTTTTAATAATATTTTCTCTGAATCTTTTTTAGTGGGATAACCAGCTGTAAGAAAAATTCCTAAAGCCTTTTTATTTTTCTTTTTTAATTCTTCAAATTTATTTTGAATTCTATTCATGAGTTATAAATCTTTTTCTAAAAATGGTAATACGGTCGGTAAATCTTTATCGCCTCTCCCACACATATTCATTATTAAAATTTGATTCTTATTTCTTTCTTTAGCTAATTTACCAGTAATGTGAAGGGCGTGTGCTGGCTCTAAAGCGGGAATAATACCTTCTAACAAACTACATAGTTTAAAAGAATTTAAACTGTCTTCATCTGTAGCTGTTAAGTATTTTACCCTTCCAATGTCATTTAACCAAGAGTGTTCAGGACCAATGCCAGGGTAATCTAAACCAGCTGAAATAGAATGAGCATCTTTTATTTGTCCAAATTTATCTTGGAGTAAATAAGTTTTATTACCATGAAGAACGCCAGGTTTACCTGCGTTAATTGAAGATGCGTGTTTACCGCTCTTAATTCCTTTACCTGCAGCTTCAACACCAAAAAGTTCTACCTCTTTGTCATCTAAAAAAGGATAGAACAATCCCATAGCATTTGATCCTCCCCCAATACATGCAATTAAAGCATTAGGTAGCTTTCCCTCTTTATCATAAATTTGTTGTTTGGTTTCTTCGCCAATAATAGATTGAAAATCTCTAACCATTTGTGGGTATGGATGTGGTCCTGCAACTGTTCCAATTATATAAAAGTGAGAGCTAGCATTAGAAACCCAATATCTTAGTGCCTCGTTCATTGCATCTTTTAATGTACAGCCGCCACTTGTAACTGGATGTACTTTAGCTCCAAGTAATTTCATCCTTTGCACATTAAGTTTTTGTCTTTCGATATCAGATGTTCCCATAAAAACATCGCATTTAAAATCAAATAATGCGCATGCAGTTGCAGTTGCAACGCCATGTTGACCCGCACCAGTTTCAGCTATAATTTGATTTTTACCCATTCTTTTTGCTAAAAGTATTTGGCCAATGACATTATTAATTTTGTGGGCACCTGTATGATTTAATTCATCTCTTTTGAAATAAATTTTTGCTCCACCAAAGTATTTTGTCATTCTTTTTGCGAAGTACAAAGGGCTTGGGCGGCCTATATAATCTTTTTGCAATATATTTAACTCTTTTAAAAAAGATTTATCTTGTTTTGCCTTTTTGTAAGACTCTTCTACTGAAAGAATTAGAGGCATTAATGTTTCAGCAACAAATCTACCTCCATAATCTCCAAATCTACCACTTAAATCTGGTTTATTTTTTAAACTATTTTCTTTTAAAAATTTCATTATTTGTTTTAAATTAAATATTTCTACATCTTCTAACAAATTTTTCAATTAAATATGGACATTTTTGACCTCGAGAAATTTCTATTCCCGAGGATATATCAACGCCTTTCGCATTTGAAATCTTAACAGCTTTTTCAACATTTAATGAATTAAGTCCTCCAGCTAATAACCAATTTGCTCTTATTTTATAGTTGTTTAGGTATTTCCAATTCAATTTTGTTCCATTTCCTCCAGGTAAAGCTCCTAAAGGCGAGTCAAATAGAAATGTACTCACTAAATTTTTATAATCTTTTATATTGTTGATCAATGTATTAATATTTCCAACTTTTAAAGCTTTTATTATTTTAACATTAAATTTTTTTTTAATCTCAAAACACCTTGCTGGCGTTTCGTCTCCATGTAATTGAAAAAAATCTGGTTTTATGTTTTGACAAATTTTGTCAAGTAGGTTGTCATTAGGATTTACAGTTAATGCAACTATTTTTGTGAAAGAGTTTTTATATTTTGTTAACAATTTTGCTTGTGAAATTGACACATTTCTTGGTGAATTTTTAAAAAAAACTAGTCCAACGTAATCTATATTAAGGTTGCAAGCTTTTACCATTGAAATGTCGTCTTTAATTCCACATATTTTAATTTCCAGTCTTTTTTTCATAAGAAAATTAAAAAATCGTATTTTAACTATTTATTTAATCTTTCACGCATACCCTTTCCCATTTTAAAAAAGGGCATGTTTTTTTCAGGAACAGCTACTGCTGAACCGGTTCTAGGATTTCGTGCTATTCTAGCATTTCTTTTTTTAACTCCAAAAGCACCAAATCCTCTTAGTTCAACTCTATCTTTGTCTTCTAAAGCTATGCTAATTGTATCAAAAAAAACATTTACAATTTTTTGTATATCTTTTTGAAATAAGAATGTGTGTTTTTCTGCAAGCTTTGTTATTAAATCAGATTTAGTCAATTTTTTACCTTATTAATTTTTTTTTCTTCATTATTTTTTTTCTCTAATGCTGCACCAAGAATGTCCCCAAGACTAGCCCCACTATCAGATGAACCAAACTCTTCCATTGCTTTTTTCTCTTCCTCTATTTCTCTAGCTTTCACCGAAAGGTTCAACTTTTTTTGTTTTTTATCAATTTTGATGACTGTTGCATCAACCTTATCACTTACTCCAAACCTATCTGTCCTTTGTTCGGCCCTATCACGTGAAAGATCAGATTTTTTTATAAATCCTTTTAAATTGTCGCTAACAGTGACTTCTAAGTTTGTATCAGAAATTTTTGTAATAACACAAGTTACGGTATCGCCTAGTTTTATATTTTCTAATTCATTGGTGACTTTATCTTCAGTCAGTTGTTTGATTCCAAGAGAAATTCTTTCTTTTTCGACATTTATATCTAATATTTTTGATGTTAATTTTTCTCCTTTTTTATAATTCTTAATAAGTTCATCTCCATTTCCTTCCCAACTAATGTCAGAGAGATGAATTAGGCCATCTATATCTCCATCTAAACCAATAAACAAACCAAAGTCTGTTATATTTTGAATTTCACCTTCAACTTGATTACCAATCTTGTTGTTTTTGTTAAATACTTCCCAAGGATTTTCTATACATTGTTTAATGCCTAAGGAAATTCTTCGTTTTTCTTCATCAATTTCTAGAACCATTACTTCAATTTTTTCAGATGTAGAAAGCATTTTATTTGGGTGAATGTTTTTCTTAGTCCAACTCATTTCTGAAATATGTACTAAGCCTTCAATTCCATCTTCTAATTCTACAAATGATCCATAATCAGTTATATTTGTAACAATTCCTGACAACTTTTTACCAATTGGGAATCTATCGTGGATTTTATGCCATGGGTCTTCGTTCAACTGCTTTATCCCCAATGATATTCTTTTAGTTTCTTGATTAAATTTTATAACTTTTACTTTTACATTATCACCCAATTTTAAAGATTCAGATGGATGATTAATTCTTTTCCATGAAATATCTGTAACATGAAGTAACCCATCAACTCCGCCCAAGTCAACAAATGCACCATAATCAGTAATGTTTTTGATAATTCCATCTAAAACTTTACCTTCTTCTATATTAGAAACTATTTCTGATCTTGCCTCAGCCCTGTTTTCTTCTAGCACAGCCCTCCTTGAAATGACTATGTTGCCTCTTTTTCTATCCATCTTTAAAATTTGAAAATTTTGTGGTACGTTCATAATAGAATTAAAGTCTTTAATAGGTTTAATATCCACCTGACTGCCAGGTAAAAAAGCTGCAGCTCCGTCTATATCAACAGTAAAACCACCTTTTACTCTTCCAAGAATTACACCAGTAACAATTTCTTGAGAGTCAAATGATTTTTCAAGTAGAACCCATGCTTCTTCTCTACGCGCCTTTTCTCTACTTAATATTAATTGGCCGTTAATATCCTCGAGCCTTTCAATATAAACCTCAACGTTGTCACCTTTTTGTATTTTAGAGGCCTCATTTTCAGTTCCAAATTCTCTTTTTAAAATCCTTCCTTCAGATTTAAGACCTATGTCGACTATTACACTGTCTTTATCTACATGCAGAACTTTACCTGATACCACAGAACCTTCTATACTTTTTACGTTTTCAAAACTTTCTTCAAGTAATTCTGAAAATTTTTCATTTTTTGTCTCTGGGGCAACCTTGGGTTTTAACAAATTTTTCTCCTTTTTTAGTAATAACACTTGATTTGTATAAATAATTTTTAAAAAAAAACAATAAATCTTTTGTTTTTTTATTTTATTTTGTCATTTATGTACTCTATTGCACGATTTTCAACTTCATTAGGGGTAAGTTTTGTTGTATCTATTTCTATTGCATCCTTAGCTTTTTTTAGAGGAGAATGTTCCCTATTATAATCATTCTTATCTCTAATAATTATTTCCTTTAATATTTTGTTAAAGATACATTTTTGTTCATTGGGATGCAAGTCACTAGATTCTTTTTCTAAGAGTCGTCTTTTTGCCCTAATTTCAGCTGATGCAATAATAAAAAACTTTATGTATGCATTAGGTAAAATTTTTGTTCCAATATCTCGCCCATCTAAAATACAACCACCATATTTTTTAAAATTTTTCTCAGCAAATTTAATTTGTTCATTTTTCAAAATTTCTCTTAACTCTTTAATATTTGCAATTTTAGAAGCAAATAATCCAACCTCATTATCTCTAAGATATTGATTACTTATCACTTCATGAATAGAATTTTTTGCTATCAAAATGATTTTTTCTAATGATTTATTTCTATTAATGTCTAAATTTTGTCCATAATTATTGATAAAAGTAAATGCTACTTTTCTATACAATAATCCAGTATCCAAATGAGGTATGTTTAATTTGTTTGATAGTCTTTGTGATAATGTACCCTTACCAGACCCAGCAGTGCCATCAATAGCTATTTGCATAAAAAACCTAATTTTCAAGATGTTGATTTATATTAGCCCCAATTTTTTTCATAGAACGACAAAAGTTTGGAAAGGATGAATTAATTGTTTCGGCATTTCTCACTATAATTGGCTTTTCACATTTTAAACCCAGACAAGAAAATGACATTGCAATTCTATGATCTAGTTTAGAATCTATTTCAATTCCACCTTTAATTAAATCACTTTCAACTCCTTGAACGATCATTTTGTTGTTTGTAGCATTTGCCTTAATATTAAGTTTATTTAGATTTTGAATGGTTTCCTTTATCCTATCAGTCTCTTTATATTTCAGTTCCGCTACACCATTCATTATAGTTTTGCCTCTAGCAAAAGAAGCTGCAATAGACAAAATTGGATACTCATCTATCATAGAAGGAGCTCTTTCAGCTGGAACCTCTATTCCATGTAATTGACTGGATTTAACTATTACATTAGCTATTTCTTCGCCATTCATCTGATTTTTATTTATAATTTTAATTTTAGCACCCATTTCAATAAGGGTTTTGATTAAACCTGTTCTTAATTGACTCATTAATACATTTTTTATCATTAAATTACTATTTGGGATAATTAATCCAGCAACTATGGGGAATGCTGCGCTAGATGGATCATTCGGTATATTAAAATTTACATTTTTTAATTTTGGCAACCCCTTAAGAGTAATTTCCCAAGTTTTATCAGGCATTTGTATGGTTTTTATGTTAGCTCCCATAATACCAAGCATTCGTTCTGTATGATCCCTTGATAAAAGTGGTTCTCGATACTTGGTTACACCTGTTGAAGTTAAACCAGCTAATAAAACTGCGGATTTAACTTGAGCAGAAGATAATCTTGAGATGTAATTATTTGGCAAAGGAATCTTTGAACCTTTTATTTTGATAGGTAATTTGTCATTATTCGATTCTATTTGTGCGCCAGTTTTGATTAAAGGATCAATAAC
Source organism: uncultured SAR116 cluster alpha proteobacterium (assembly GCA_902533695.1). Classification (GTDB taxonomy): domain Bacteria; phylum Pseudomonadota; class Alphaproteobacteria; order Puniceispirillales; family Marisalimonadaceae; genus AG-426-I14. Next base: position 20,801 of record CACAMV010000001.1, on the reverse strand, counting down.
TCGCTTCATGGGTCTGGATGATAAAGAGTTGTCGCCAATTAAGGTTGCTTCTAAATCACATCCCGCTATGACACCCATAAGCAATCTGGCACCTGTTCCAGAGTTGCCAAGGTTTAATGTTGGATTAACAACAGAAAATGAGCCCAGACCTAATCCATATACAAGCCAAGTATTGTCAAGTTTTTTGATTTCAACACCCAAGTTTTTTAAAGCATATAAAGTTGAAAAAACATCTTCACTTTCAAGTAAATTATTAATTTTACTAGTTCCAATTGCGCACGAGGCTAATATTAAAGAGCGATGAGAAATTGATTTGTCACCTGGGACATTTATTTCCCCATTTAAATTTGAAGATTTTTCTGATTTTATATACATTTTTTAGATTACATTTGTATAATTTGTATAACCATACACAACAAAAATCAAAAATATTTTGACATAAAATGAAATTTAAGGCTATTACCCTAATGATAAATAATTAATTGGAGAAAATTATATGTCTAAACCAGAATGGGGTGTTAAAAGAATTTGTCCTTCATGTGGAACAAAATATTATGATTTTAATAAAACACCCATTATTTGTCCCAATTGTAATTTTAAGTTTGATCCCGATCTTTTATTAAAAAGTAGAAAAGGGAGAGGGTTTTCAAGCAAGTTAGAAGAAGTTAATGAAAATGTAAAAATGACTTCAAAAGATTCAGAAGAAAAAAACAAAGAAAATGTAATAGCTGAAGAGGAAATCATAGATATAGATGAAGATTTGGACAATGAAATTGAATCCGAATCAAATGCAGTAATTGAAGAAGAAATAGATGAAGGAATTGAAGTTGAAGATGGTAATGAGATACCTTTTTTAGAAGAAGATATTAATGGAGAAGAAATTTCTGTTGAAATAGAAGATGATGATAAGAATAATAATTGAAATGGGGCTATAGCTCAGTTGGGAGAGCGCTACACTGGCAGTGTAGAGGTCAGCGGTTCGAACCCGCTTAGCTCCACCAAATTATTTTTTTATCCAAGTTTCTTGAAACTCATTTTTTCTCGCTTCTCTTAAAAGAATTTTTCTTTCTTGCTCAGAAAGTGGTTTGTTTGCTAAACTAGAAAGCTCTGGAAAATCTGATTGTGTTGCTATAGACCAACCGGGTTTGGCTTTAAGGTTTGCTGTTGATCTCCATTCAAATAAAAATGATTGCAAATAAGTTAAACTGTCATCATCTTCTGATATTCTTTTTTTATTAGAGACAAAAGGATTAGAAAAAATACTCTTAAAATTTCTTTTTAAATATCTATTTGTATAGTTGAATCTGTAAAAAGAAAAATTTTGAAGAAATTCAATAGAGTTTTCATTAATTTCATAATCACTTAATAATTTAAGAAAAAGTTTAGTGTTTTCCTGTAACTCTTTTGCATACATATCATCGTACATATTTTTAAGACCATCAGAGTATTTTTTGCAAATCAGCTCTAGACCATGACCCAATTCAATAAAATCTATAGAACATTGTGCTACGATACAATCAAATACCCAAGTTGGACAAAATTTTCCCATTATAGTAAACTTTCTAAAAAGAAACTTAGATTAATTATTAAAAATTTTGATTTTATTTCAAGAAAATTTAATTTGTAATTGAAATTTTTTTTTTTTAAAAGGTTATATTACTTATTCGTTTTGGAGTTGATTTGTGTCTAATAATGATTTGGTAGCTTTTTTCAACAAAGGTTCAGAAAAAGATGACATCATTAAATGGGAAAAAAATTTAAATAAATGGAACAAAAATATTAAATTAGTGCCGTTGGAGTCAAAAAGTGCAAAAGATTGTTCTATTGCTTTGCTATGGAAACCTTCAATAGATAGGCTTCTAGAGTTAAAAAAATTATCATCAATAATTTCATTAGGCCAAGGTGTTGATCATATAATTAATTATGAAAAATTTCCCAAATCAATCTCTGTTTACAGGATAGTTGATCCTTATATGGCAAAGTCAATGAGTCACTGGGTGATTTTATCCATTTTAAATTACATTAGAGATTATGATGGTTATAGATTACAACAAAAAAAGAAAATTTATAAACCAAGAAAATTAATTGATTTTAAATCAATTAAAATAGGTATTTATGGCATAGGAGAGATTGGTAAAGTAGTAGCCAATGATCTAGTCAATTTAGGGTTTGAAGTATTTGGTTGGAGCAAAAATAAGAAAGAAAACCTAACTTTTGAAAGTTTTTCCAACATTGACGGTTTCCGTTATATCAACGCGAATTCTGATATACATGTTTGTTTGTTACCATTGACAAAAGCAACAAAACATATTTTTGATAAATCTTTTTTTTCTCGAATGAAAACCGGAGTTTGTTTTATTAATGCTGGAAGAGGTGATCACGTTGTAGAAAATGATCTTCTAGAATATTGTAAAACAAAGATAAACTTGGCAATATTGGATGTTTTTTCAAGAGAACCTTTAAACAAAGAGCATGCTTTTTGGGATAAAAAGAACGTAGTGGTTTGGCCCCATGTTTCGGCAGAAACTAACTCAGAAACGTGCGCAAAACAAGTGTCAGAAGCAATCAAATCAATACATATGAAAAAAATTCCTATGAACAAAATTAATTTAAATTTAGGTTATTAATACTTTTTTGATGAGGAGAAAAAAATGATAAGAGAAGATTTAAAAATAAAATTTAAAAATGTTGAAAAAGTAAGGGGCGCAATGATTTTTGAATTTTTTACACCTGGTATACCTTTGATTTTAAAAAATGCTGGATGTGAATTTGTTATTTTCGATATGGAACATGGTGGTTTATCTTTAGAACAGTTTAAAAAATTAGCTATAATTTCAAGGGGTGCAAACATTTATCCTTTGATAAGAATACCAGAATTAAGTTACAATTATATTGCAAGATCATTAGATCTTGGAAGTTATGGAATTATGATACCAATGGTTAATAATCATGATGATGCAGTATTAATTGAAAATTATTCAAAATATCCTCCTATTGGAAAAAGAGGAGCTGGATTTGGTTTTGCACACAATGATTATCAGAATCAAAACCCTAATGAGATTATGAAGGCAGCAAACAAAAATCTGGTAAACATAATTCAAATTGAATCAAAAAGCGGATTAGAAAATGTTGAAAAAATTGCAGAAAATCAATCTGTAGATTGTTTGTGGGTAGGCCATTACGATTTGACAAATTTTTTAGGTATACCTGGTGATTTTAATTCAAAAATGTATTTAGATGCCATAGATAGAATTGTTGCTGCAGCTAAGTCTAACAAAAAATCGCTTGGAATCATGGTAAGTAATGAAAAAGACTTGGGGTTTTATGAAAAACTCGGTTTTAATATCATTGCTGTAGGGACTGAGATGCATTTTTTATCTCAGTCAATCAAAAAATTAATTTTTTAAACTGGAGTTTTGATTATGAAATTTAAAGTGGGGATTTCTGGAGATTTAATTAATTCGGATGGTATACCATGTTTTGGTTTAAAACCTCTTGAAAATTTTAAAATCAGATCTGATATAGATTTCGAGTGGATGGATCCATCTATAAAAGAATTAACTCAAGATATGACTGCAAATTATGATGGTATTTTGTTAAACTTACCATTAGCTAACTTTAAATCTATTCAGAGAGAGGATTGCAAATTAAAGATAATTGCAAGATTTGGTGTTGGTTATGACTCAGTCGATGTTAAAGCTATGAAACAAAAAAATATTGTTGTTACTAATACTCCTAACGCAGTACGAAGACCAGTTGCTGTCGCCGCTTTAACAATGATATTTGCATTGTCAGGCAAGATTTTTAAAAAAGATCATTTAGTAAGATCTGGTAATTGGAATGATAGGACAAATCATATGGGAGTAGGTTTAACCCAAAAAGTATTAGGAGTAATAGGCGCAGGAAATATAGGATCTGAATTTATACGATTGTCTAGGCCTTTTTTTAAAGATATAGTTTGCTATGATCCTTATTTGTCTAAAATTCAAATTCAAGAAAAAGGTGCAAAAAAGTTAGAATTAAGCGAATTAGCTGACAAAAGTGACTTTGTTGTAGTTCTTTGTAACTTAAATCAGGAAACTTTAAATTTAATAGATTCTGGTTTTTTTAAAAGAATGAAACCAACAGCTTATATTATAAATATGTCAAGAGGCCCAGTAATAAATGAAAAGGATTTGATAGAAGCACTTCAAAACAAAATAATTAATGGTGCTGGTCTTGATGTTATGTCAGAGGAACCAATTAAAAATCACAACGAATTATTAATGTTAGAAAATACTATTCTTACTCCACATGCATTATGTTGGACAGATGAATGTTTTGCTGACATCGCAAATGAAGCTATAAGTTCTATCTTAAATTTTGTTGATAAAAAAGAAATGTTGAATATAGTAAATTAGCCTGATTGTTATGCGGCTTGGACTTCTAAAAATTGAGAAAATATAACAAAAGCGCTTTCGGGGTTTTTGCATCCTCTTAACTTGTTTATTAATTCTAAATTTCTTACGAGCCTTGATAAAGAAGCTAAAATTTGTAATTCTTTCGATTTGATTGAGGTAGGCAAAAATAGAAAAAAAACTATGTCAACTGGGATTTTATCTACACCTTGATAATCAATTCCTGAAGAAATGACGGTAATAATACATTTTGGTTGAGAAATCGAATCATGTACAACATGAGGTATTGCAATGCCCTTTCCAATCGATGTTGATCCTAATTTTTCTCTCTTAATAAGATCTTTGAAAATTGATCGACTATTGGAACCAAAAACCATCGAAGCTTTATCTGACAACAACTCAAAAAGAAATTTCTTACTGGATATTTTATCTAGAAAAACAAAGCTATCTTTATCAAATAATTCAAAAATATTTAACACTTAAACTTATCTACCCCCGAGCGTTATATACCTATATACGATGTTTTTTTTTGTCAAGAAATTAATTTCATTATTTAAAAATTTTCTCCTAAATAAACGTCTTTAACATTTTTGTTAGAAATTATTTCATTTGGTGGCCCAGACATTAAAATATTACCGTTGTAAAGAATATAAGCCCTTTCAACGATTTCTAAAGTGTCTCTAACGTTATGATCAGTAATTAAAATGCCAATATTTTTATTTTTTAAATAATTTATTAATTTTTTTAGATCTTTGACAGCTATAGGATCTATTCCAGAAAAAGGTTCATCTAAAAGAATATGAGAAGGGTTACATGCGAGTGATCTGGCAATTTCAACCCTTCGACGTTCTCCACCAGAGAGAGTTATACCCAAAGATGATCTTATATTAGAAATATTAAATTCAACCAGTAAATCTTCTAAAAGTTGAAATTTCTTGTCATTATCTTTTTCAATACTTTCAATAATTGACAACAAGTTATCTTCTACAGTCATTCCTTTAAATATTGATGGTTCTTGAGGCAAGTAACCAATGCCTTTTCTTGCTCTTTGAAAAATAGGATAACCATTTATATTTTCATTATTTAAAATAATGTCGCCTTTATCAGCTTGAATCAGTCCGGCTATAATATAAAAGCAAGTAGTTTTACCGGCACCATTTGGTCCAAGAAGCCCAACAACTTCACCTCTTTCTAACTTGATTGATACATCATTAACTATCTTTTTTTCTTTATATGCTTTGAAAATATTTTTAACTAAAAGAGTCTCATCTTTGTTTTGATAGGATGTAAGGTTTTGTTTTGGTATTCTTTTTAATCTCTCTATTTGTTCCTTTAAATTCTCCAGATTTTTCTCCCATTATTTTATTTGTTTTTATAGGGTAAAAACTTTCCTTTTACTCTATTATTCGTTTTACTTGTAAGGATTTTACTTACACCTGTTTTCAAATTGGTTACACCTTTTTCACCTGATATTGAAGAATTATTTTGTAAAACTTTAACATCACCAATTAGTTCAACTAAACTTGTTTTTTTATTAAATTTTGCGTAATTTGCAAATGACTTGTTACCGGAATTAGTAATAATTTCAATGTTTCCCTTGGCTACTGCTTCTAAAAGAGAATCATCTGATTCATCAAATTTTGCAGTTATTTGGTTTGCAAAAATTTTATCATTATTATTAAATATTATTTTGACATTACCTTTTGCAAAAGCAATTTTCTTTATATTATCGTAAGATAATAACTTGTTACTCTCAATATATATTTTAGGTGTTTTAAATGATTGGAATTTTCCGGAAAATAACAAAGTTTGTTTTTTTAAATCATATTTAACATCTTCCCCTTCACTTAAAATATTTTTTTTTAGAATCGAGACCTTTCCTAAACCATGTATCAATTGTATTTGATCATTCTCTTCAAAAAAAGCCTTAATTTTGTCAGCTTTTAAAGTAGTATTATTTTTAATTGCTACTGCATTTCCTGTAGCAAGGTAATATTTTTGTTTTTCAAAAAATTCAATTGAGTTGTCAGCTTCTACAATTAATGATTCGCTTGTATTTTCTTTGGCTAATGGGTGTGCAATGTAGATCAGGAATATTACAAATAATGATGAAAAATATTTTATCATTTTATTCTGTTGTTAATTTGGCCTTGCCATAAATTTTTATGTATTCACCATGATTTAACAATTTTAGACCTTTGCCATTTATAGATGTATTCCTAATTTTTATATTTACATTTTTTTTTGTAAACATCGTTCCTTTTTTGAATTGGCCATTTAAAGCCTCAGTTTTTAAAAAAAATTGCTTTTTATAGTTAATAATTTCTACTTTATTAAAAAAATTAAAATCTTGATAGTCATTTTTTATAATGGCAAGACCAGCAAAAATTTTTGTAATTGAATCGTTGGCCTTGAGTGTTGTGACACTATTTCTAAATTCAATTTGTTTCTTATTTTTATTTTCTTCTAGTTCATCTGCTTTTATTATAAACGTTTCTCCTTTAAAATTTTGCCTTTCTATTTTTATTCCTAATGTTTTTTTTAAGGAAAGATTTGTAATATTTTCAACAGTTTTAACAATTTTGTTATTACTAACTAAAATGTTAATTGCAAATAGAGACAAAATAAAGGCAATTAAAATGAAAAAAAAATGTTTTAAATTAAGTTTCATAAAATTGTCTCAAAAAAATTAATGAGAAAAAATATCAAGATCTTCAAAACCCGCTAGATCTAGTTGAGATCTTGTTTTCAAAAATTTAAAACAATTTTTAGCTAGTTCTTCTTTAATTTCCCTTTTTAATAATTTATCCAATTTGATCTTTAATTTGTGAAGATACAAAACATCGCTTGCAGCATATTTTAATTGTTGAACGCTAAGATTTTCTGCTCCCCAATCTGATGTTTGGTTTTGCTTGTCTAATTCTATATTTAATAGGTCAAAACATAAATCTTTAAGTCCATGCTTTGCACCAAAAGTTCTGCACAATTTTGATGCAATCTTTGTACAATATAAAGGTCCTTCAACTGTACAAATATTTTTTTCTAATACAGTTAAATCAAAACGTGCATAATGAAAAATTTTAGTTATAAATGGATTTTTTAATAATTTTTTCAAATTTTTAAAATTAGTTTTTTTAAGCCCATCTAATTGAACCAAATGGGCAATATTATCTCCATTACTAATTTGAACAAGGCACAGCCTATCTCTATGTGGTTTTAATCCCATTGTTTCAGTGTCAATTGCAACAATTTTACTGAATTTTAATGTTGCGGGTAAATCATTTTTGTATAATTTATATTCCATTAATTTATTTGTTACATATATTTGAAAATAAATTAAGTTAATTTTTTGAACTTCTAAGATAAATATTGTGGTAAGAAAATTCAGATGAATAGTTTTTTAAGAAATAAAAAAGTTTTAATACTAGGTGGGGCAGGATTTGTTGGCAAATCAATCGTTAAAAATTTACTTGATCTTGGTGTCAGAGTAGTAGTCATATCAAGATTTTATAATAAATTAAAGTTTTCAAAACTCTTTGGTCAGCCAGGACAATTAGAAATTATTTCTGCAAATATTTTTGAACAAGGTATTTTAGAAAAATATATAATTGACAAATTTGCTGTAATTAATTTGTGTGGGATACTTTTTGAGAGAGAAGCAAATGATTTTGAAAAAATACACGCCTATTTACCATCTTTAATCAGTAATATTTGTAAAAATTATCATATCCCAAAGCTAATACATTTTTCTGCTTTAGGTGTATCTAAAAACTCTAGTAGTTTATATGCTAGATCAAAGGCTTATGGAGAAAGTAGAGTTTTAAAAATATATAAAAATGCTAACATATTGAGACCTTCAATAATTTATGGTGAAGGTGATAATTTTTTTGGAAAGTTCGAAAAAATTTCAAAATTTTCTCCTTTTTTACCAGTTATTGGCCCAAATGTAAAATTTCAACCAGTGTTTGTTACTGATGTAGCAAGAGCGGTTGTAAAGTTGTTAGAATCAAACACTACAACAAAAACAATTTATGAATTAGGGGGGGATAAATTATATACATTTGAAAGTCTAATGAATTTGATGTTAAAAATTTTAAATAGAAGAAGATTTATCCTCAAATTAAATCCAAAATTAATGATTTTACCTGGTTATTTTTTTAAATTTTTACCAAATCCACCTTTTACATCTGATCAAATGAAATTGTTAATGAAAGATAATTTAGTAAATCTTGAAATGCCAAGTTTTAAAGATTTAAAAATTGTAACAAGTGATCTTGAAGACGTGTTACCTGACATTTTAAAACTTTATAAAGTTTAATTATTTTCAATAGCTAAAATATATAATTATAAATCCTAAAATAATTCTATAGACAACAAAAATTTTTAATGAAGCATTTTCAATATACTTCATAAAGATTTTTATACTTACAAATGCAAAAACAAAACTTAAAAAAAATCCAATTAATAGATCAGATGAATAAATGATTTCATTTTGAAAATTAATTTGAGTTAGTTTTAAAGTACTAGCTGCAATTATAACAGGAATGGATAAAAAAAGAGCAAACTTAGATGAATAATGTCTGCTATACCCTAAAAATCTTCCCATGGTAATAACAATTCCTGATCTGCTTACACCTGGAATAAGAGCAATTGATTGAATTATTCCAATAATCATTGAATCTTGAAAATTAGGAAACGACATTTTTTTGATTTTTGTTTTGTCTGATAAACCTAAAAGTATACCAAATGTTAATGTAGTCCAACCAACAAATTGCACAAGATTTATAAATTTTATTTCATAAATGCTAACAAAAAATCCTATAAACACTACTGGAACGGTAGCGAAAAATAAATTTTTAAAAATTTTGTAACCACATTTCTCGGCTCTATTTTTTGAAATTAAGTCTTTGAAAATAAAAGAAATATCTTTTCTTAAATAAATTATTACAGCTAGAAGTGTACCTAAATGTAAAATTACATCAAATGTTTTACCTTGATATTGTACATCTAAAAAAAATGGAATTAAAATGAGATGCCCACTAGAAGAAATTGGTAAAAACTCTGTAATACCTTGTATCAAAGATAAAATTATTATTATTTCCAAAAACATCTCTTATTTTATTATATATCATCTCTAGACAAAATTAGAAAAAAATTAATTTTATTCATTGCATTTTCATGAAGTTCAAGCCATAAAAACAAGCATAATGGAAATTACTTTTTTATTTTTTAGTATTATTATCAAGCATAAAGATTCTAGTTTTAAAATTTTAATTTCTAACAATTGTAATTTATGGCAAGTTTTGTGAACACAAATAAAAATATTTATAAAATGATGGGTTTTCCTGATAAAAAAGGACTTTATGACCCTGAAAGAGAACATGATTCTTGTGGCTTTGGATTTATAGCCAATATTGATAATCAGCCAAAACACGAAATTGTTCATCAAGCTCTTGATATAGTTCACAAACTTGATCACAGAGGCGCTATAGGAGCTGATCCATTGGCAGGGGATGGTGCTGGAATATTAATTCAAATACCTGACGAATTTTTCAGAGATTATTTTGCTAAACAAAAATTAGAGCTTCCAAAGCCAGGAGAATATGCCGTTGGTATGGTTTTTTTTCCTAACGATAAAACAAGATGTGGGATAGCACAAAAAGCAATTGAGGAATCCATTTTTAATGAAAAGCAGATTCTAATTGGATGGAGAAATGTACCAGTAGATAGTTCGGTACTTGGTGAAACTGTTAAAAGTAATAGACCAATAATTAAGCAATTTTTTGTTCAAAAGAGTAAAAGTTGTGAAGACGAAGATTCATTTCAAAGAAAATTATATGTTATCAGGAAACAAGCTCATCATCAACTTCATAAAAGTAAATTATTAGAATGGGAAGATTTCTACATAGTATCACTGTCAACTAGAACCATAATTTTTAAAGGTATGGTTTTAGCACCTAATTTATCAAAATTTTATATTGATTTTCAGGAAAAAAAATTTAAGACAGCAATTGCTTTGTTTCACCAGAGGTTTTCAACAAATACTTTTCCATCATGGAGATTAGCTCAACCCTTTAGATATTTATGTCATAATGGAGAGATTAACACACTAAGAGGAAATATTAATTGGATGAATTCCAGAAGACATAGTATGAAGTCTCATTCGTTAGGGGATGATTTAGAAAAATTATGGCCTATTATTGAAGAGTCTCCATCTGACTCATCCACTTTTGACAATGCTTTAGAGTTGTTGGTTATGGGAGGTTACTCTCTGCCTCATGCGATGATGATGATGATACCAGAAGCTTGGAAAGACAATGAATTAATGGACCCAGAAAGAAGAGCTTTTTATGAATATTATTCGGCTCTTATGGAACCATGGGATGGGCCTGCTGCGATGGCATTTACAGATGGAAAACAAATTGCTGCAACATTAGATAGAAATGGTTTGAGGCCTGCACGTTATATTGTCACTGATGATAACTTAATTATTATGGCATCGGAAGTAGGTGTTTTGCCTGAAATACCTGAAGAAAAAATATTAAAAAAATGGAGATTACAACCGGGTAAAATGTTGTTAGTTGATTTAAATGAAAAGAGAATTATTTCTGATGAGGAATTAAAGAACAGTCTTAAAAAATCTCACCCTTATCAGGAATGGTTAAATTTAAATCAAATTAATTTATCATCCTTACCTGAAGAAATAGGTCCAATGACCCCAGATGAAAATGCTTTGTTAAGTCTTCAACAATCATATGGATATACAAAAGAGGATATAAAATTCTTTTTGGAACCTATGATTCAAAAGGGTGAAGATCCTATCGGTTCCATGGGAAGAGATATCCCATTGGCAGCTTTGTCTGATAAAAGTAGACTTTTATATGATTATTTTTTCCAGAATTTTGCTCAAGTGACAAATCCTCCAATTGATCCGATTAGAGAAGAGCTAGTAATGTCACTTGTGAGTTTTATTGGTCCTAGGCCTAATTTATTGGATCTAACTTCTGGAGGAAAACAAAAAAGATTAGAGGTAGATCAGCCAATTTTAACTAACAAAGATCTTGAAAGAATTAGAAGAATTGAAAATCATGTTGATGGATCTTTTAAAACATACACTTTAAATATCTGTTACAGAAAAGAAAAAAATAACTCAACAAACTTAAAGAGTTTTATAAAAAAAATATGTGAAAAAGCTGAAGAGGTTGTTACCAGCCTAGGTTTTAACATCATAATACTATCTGATAGAGGTGTGGATGAGGATCATGTAGCTCTTCCTGCTCTTTTAGCTACAGGAGCTGTCCATCATCACCTAATCAAAAAAGGGCTTAGGACTGAAGTAGGAATTGTTGTTGAAACTGGGGAAGCACGAAGAGTTCATGATATTTGTCTTTTATCCGGATATGGGGCAGAGGCAATTAATCCGTATTTGGGTTTTTATACAATTTCAAACATTATACACAAAAGTAAATTAGAAATTCTTGAAGATGAAGCTCAAAAAAAATATATTAAAGCCCTTAATAAGGGGATGTTAAAAGTAATGTCCAAGATGGGAATTTCTACTTTTCAATCTTATTGTGGAGCTCAAATTTTTGATGCTGTCGGACTTTCGCAAAAATTGGTTGATAAGTATTTTTTTGGAACTGCATCTAAAGTTGAGGGTATTGATTTAGATGAAATTCAAACTGAAACAGAAAACAGACATTTTAAAGCCTTTACAGACAAATTTAATTCTAACTACGATTTAGATATTGGTGGAGACTTAAGCTTTAGAATAAAAGGTGAAAATCACGTATGGACGCCCGATACAATTGGTACCTTGCAACATGCAGTCCGAAGTTCTAATTACACAATGTTCAAAAGTTATTCAAAAAAAATTAATGATCAATCAATAAAGCTTAAAAGTATTAGAGGGTTGTTCAAATTAGATAAGAAGAATAAATCGATTTCAATAAATGAAGTTGAACCTGCTTCAGAAATAATTAAAAGATTTGCTACAGGAGCTATGTCGCTTGGTTCAATTTCTACTGAAGCTCATTCAACTTTAGCAATAGCAATGAATAGAATTGGCGGAAGATCTAATACTGGTGAAGGAGGGGAAGAGTCAAAGAGGTTTAGGACGCTTCCAAATGGAGATTCAATGAAATCTAGAATTAAACAGGTGGCATCGGGAAGATTTGGCGTTACAAATGAATATTTAACTAATGCGACAGATATACAAATTAAAATGGCGCAGGGAGCTAAACCTGGTGAAGGTGGTCAATTACCTGGGCATAAGGTTGATCAATTTATAGCGAAAGTTAGACATTCTACCCCAGGTGTAGGATTAATCTCTCCTCCTCCTCATCATGATATTTATTCAATTGAAGATTTAGCTCAATTGATTTTTGATTTAAAAAATGTCAACCCTGAAGCTAGAATCTCAGTTAAGTTAGTATCCGAGGTAGGAGTTGGAACTGTGGCTGCCGGAGTGAGCAAAGCTCACGCTGACCATGTTACAATTTCAGGCCATGATGGAGGAACTGGTGCAAGTCCATTAACTTCTGTTTTAAATGCAGGTGGGCCTTGGGAAATAGGTTTAGCTGAAACTCATCAAACTTTAGTTATGAATGGTTTGAGAGGAAGAATATCAGTTCAAGTTGATGGAGGTTTAAGGACAGGAAGAGACGTTTTAATTGGAGGTTTGCTTGGAGCTGATGAATTTGGCTTTGCGACAGCTGCCCTGATTTCTGAAGGTTGTATTATGATGAGAAAGTGTCATTTAAATACATGTCCAGTGGGTGTTGCAACTCAAGATCCAGAATTAAGGAAACATTTTACTGGGAAACCTGAACATGTTGTAAATTTTTTTCATTACATAGCTGAAGAGGTTAGAGAATTAATGGCTGAGTTAGGTTTTAGAAAATTTAATGAACTTATAGGACAGAGACAATTTTTAAATTTTAAAAAAGCTAATGATCACTGGAAAGCTCATAATTTAGATTTGAACAAATTGATTTATAACGTTGTCCCCAAAAAAGGAGTAAAAATATTTAACTGTGAGTTTCAGAATCATGGGTTAGAAAATGTTCTTGATAAAAAATTAATCTTAGATTGTTTGAGTGCATTTGAGAAAAATGAAAAAGTTTTTTTACAATATAAAATTTTTAACGTTAATAGAGCAGTGGGTGCAATGTTATCAGGAGAGGTTTGTAAAAAATTTGGACACAGTGGTTTAACAGAGAACTCTATCAATATAAATTTTGAAGGAAGTGCAGGACAAAGTTTTGGTGCTTGGTTAGCGCATGGAATCACAATAAAACTAGAAGGAGATGCAAATGACTATGTTGGCAAAGGATTGTCTGGAGGAATAATAGCAATTAACCCAAAGAAAAATAGCATTTTGCTCGCTGAAGAAAACATTATAGCAGGCAATACTCTCTTATATGGAGCAATTTCAGGAGAATGTTACTTAAATGGAGTGGTTGGTGAAAGATTTGCTGTTAGGAATTCAGGCGCGACAGCTGTTGTGGAGGGATGTGGAGATCATGGATGTGAATATATGACTGGTGGAATTGTTATTATACTTGGGAAAACAGGAAGAAATTTTGCTGCTGGGATGTCTGGAGGAATAGCATATGTTTTTGATGATGAAGATAATTTTAGAGAAAGTTGTAATATGTCCATGGTTGAGTTAAAAAGTTTGTCAAATATTAAAATTAAAAGAAACGTCAAGTCATACGAGATCTCTAGAGACTTGCTTAGCTTTGATGAGTTGCGTTTAAAACAAATTATAAAAAAACATGTTAAATTGACTCATAGTAAAAAAGGTAAGTTTATCATTAATAATTGGGAAAAAATGATTTCTAAATTTGTAAAAATAACTCCGATTGAATTTAGAAAAGCACTACAGAGCACAAGAAATGTTAAGGAAAATGAAGTCATTAAAGTTGCTGGAGAATAATTATGGGAAATCCTAATGGTTTTTTAGAAATTGAAAAATTAGATAGAACTTATGAAGAGCCCAAGAAAAGAATAAAACATTTCAAGGAATTTTTAGTTCCTCTTGAAAACAAAAAAGTTTCAAGACAAGGTGCAAGGTGTATGGATTGTGGAATACCTTATTGTCATCAAGGATGTCCAGTCAATAATTTAATACCAGACTGGAATGAATTGGTTTATAAAAATGAGTGGAAAAAGGCCTTGGAGGAGTTGCACTCAACTAATAACTTTCCAGAGTTCACTGGACGAATTTGTCCAGCACCTTGTGAATCTTCTTGTACTTTAAATTTAACTGATAAGCCTGTATCAATTAAAACAATTGAATGTTCGATAGTAGATTATGGATGGAGAAAAGGTTGGATAAAACCTCAACTCCCAATAAGCCATTCAGATAAAAAAGTTGCCATAATAGGTTCAGGTCCAGCAGGTTTGGCTTGCGCTCAGCAATTAGCAAGAGCAGGACATGAAGTAATAGTATTTGAAAAAAATGATAGGATTGGAGGTTTGCTAAGAATAGGGATTCCTGATTTTAAAATGGAGAAACAACTAATTGATAGGCGAATGGCTCAAATGCAATCTGAAGGTGTTGAGTTCAGATCTAATAGCGAAGTTGGAAAAAATATTGTTTTTAAAAAAATTATTAATGAGTTTGATGCGATTGCAATTTGCACTGGCTCTGAAGTTCCTAGAAACCTTGATGTTCCTGGAAGAGAACTTTCAGGAATTCATTTTGCTATGGACTTTTTATCTCAACAAAATGATAGAATTGCTGGTAAAAAAATTTTTGGAAATCTTGAAATATTAGCAAAAGACAAGGATGTACTTGTAATTGGTGGAGGTGATACAGGTTCTGATTGTGTTGGAACTTCAAATAGACAAGGAGCTAAATCAGTGAACCAACTAGAGTTACTACCCCAACCACCAGAACATGAAGATAAATCTTTAACTTGGCCAAATTGGCCTATGAAATTAAGAGTATCCAGTTCTCATGAAGAAGGTTGTGGTAGGAAATGGTCTATTTTGACAAAATCTTTTGAAGGGATCAAAGGTAAAGTAAAAAAAATTAATTGTGTGGAAGTAGAATGGATAACCAATAAATTAGGTTTAAAAGAAATGAAAGAAGTTCAAGGATCAGAGTTTTCGTTAAAAGCTGATTTAATTTTTTTAGCAATGGGCTTCCTTCATCCTGTTCATGAAGGTTTAATTAATGATTTAAAGTTACAATTAGATCAAAGAGGGAATATATTGGCAAATGAGACTGAATATAAAACATCATCCAAAAAAATTTTTGTTGCAGGAGATGCTAGAAGAGGACAGTCTTTAGTTGTTTGGGCCATAAGAGAAGGAAGACAATGTGCTAATTCAATAAATCAATTCTTGATTGGAAAAGAAAAATTGTAGAGCGAATTTTTTGTTCTTGGAAAATTGATTAAAAATACTCTTAAAAATTATGTATAAACTTCATCATTATTTTTTATGTCCTTCTTCTAGATTTATAAGAATTGTGCTTGAAGAAAAAAAAATTAAATATTGTTTATTGATTGAAGATTTTTGGGATCCTAAAGAAAATTATTTAATTCTAAATCCAGCTGGTAATTTTCCTACGTTAGTTACGGAAGACAATAAATGTGTAGTAGGTTCAAATGTTATAATTGAATTTTTGGAAGAGAGTAATGATTATGTTTCTTTATTTAATGAAAAAAAATTAAACCATGAAATCAGAAGAATCGTCAATTGGTTTGAGAATGATTTTAAAAACGATGTTATTAATCCAATT
The DNA here is from genome assembly GCA_902533695.1 of uncultured SAR116 cluster alpha proteobacterium. Taxonomy (GTDB): domain Bacteria; phylum Pseudomonadota; class Alphaproteobacteria; order Puniceispirillales; family Marisalimonadaceae; genus AG-426-I14. The sequence continues at coordinate 4,649 of CACAMV010000001.1, read as the reverse complement.
CTATATGAAAAAATTTATAAAAGATTTTCTGACAACAATAATCCTGATACTAAAATTATTAGAAAAATCCACAGCAATTTCAAATTTCATTTAAGTTACTTTAATTTTTTGATAAATGGAAAAGATTGTTTGGTTGGGGATAAAGTAAGTTATGCTGATATATTTTTTGCATCAAGTTTGTCTGTTCTAGATTATTTAGGTGAATTAAATTTTCGACAATTTAATAATGTTAAAGATTTATATTTTAAAATCAAATCTCGACCTTCATTTAAAAGTATTTTGAATGATCGTATTGTAGGCATTCTTCCAAATAAGAGTTATTTGAAGTTTGATTATTAAAATTAAACAGACAATTCTATTAATTTAATTATGGTTTTAATCTCATTGTCTTCAGATAATCGATGAGCACCATTTTTTTCTAAAATAACCTTAACATTTTTACAGTTGTCAAAAATTTCTGCAATTTCTAAACTTACTTTATATGGTACTGATTCATCTTTCATTCCATGATATAATAAAACATTTCCATCAAATTTTATTTTTTTATTCATTGTTAAGTTTTTGTAACTATCTTTTACCAGTTTATATGAAATGTAATAATCTTCATCGTAATCACTAGGTAACATAAGTTTTTTTGTTGTAGCAAATTCTTTTTTCTGAGTGAAGGATAATCCTTTCCAAATCAACTTGTTTGGAAAATCTGGAGCTGAAGCAATGCCTATTATAGAATTAATTTCAAAAATTTTTAATTTTAAAATAGCTAAAATCATCCAGCCACCCATAGATGATCCAATTAAAATCTGAGGCCCAGAAGTGAAATGATTCATCATAAAAATTGAATCTTTAAGCCAATCACTGAAAACTAAATCCTCAAATTTTCCAGAGGATTCTCCATGTCCAGAGTAATCAAATCTCAAATATGGGTGTTGGTTATTTTTTGCCCAACTTTCAATTTCTAATGCCTTTTGACCTGACATATCCGATTTAAATCCGCCAAAAAACACAATTCCTGTTTTTTTTCCTTCTATTTTGTTGTATGCAATTGTTTGATTATAATTTGTTTTTACAAAATTGGTCATAAGTTATTATAGTTTAAAAATGGAAAAAAATAAATCAATACTCCAAATAGTACCAGCTCTTAACCTTGGAGGTGTAGAAAGAGGAGTGGTTGAAATCTCAAAATTTATTGTTGAAAATCATTTTAGGTCAATTGTTATTTCATCAGGCGGAAGGCTGAAATATCAAATAGAAAAATTTGGTGCAAAACATTATACTCTTAATGTTAATTCAAAAAATCCATTAAAATGGAAAAATATTAGAAAAGAAATTGAATTTATTATTAAAGAAGAACAAATAGATTTAATACATGCTACTTCTAGAGTTCCTGCATGGATCGTTAGCCCATTATCTTTAAAATTAAAAATTCCTTTAATCACTTCAGTGCATGGAAGATTTGAAAAAGGTCAATTTTTTAAAAAACTGTATAACGGTGTTTTGCTTAAAGGTGATTATATTATTGCTATATCTAATTATATAAAAAACAGTATTATATCCTTATATCCAAAGACTAAATCCAAAATAATAGTGATACATAGGGGTGTTGATAAAAGCTTATTTGATATTACTAAAATTTCTGCTTCGAGAATTATCAATCAATCAAAAATTTTACAAATTAGTGATGATTACCCAGTTGTTATGATGGCCTCAAGGCCAACTTTATGGAAAGGACATATGATTTTAATTGAGTCTTTATCACTCGTTCAATCTAATTTTCAATGTATTTTGATTGGAGCAAGAGATGGAAATGAAAAATTTAAAAAGAGGCTTTATAATCAAATAGAAAAATTTCAGCTAGGAGGTAAAATTAAACTAACATCTCAAACAAATGATATTCAGGCAGCATATATGTTAGGTGATGTTATTGTAATGCCTTCTTTAGACCCTGAGCCTTTTGGAAGAATAGTAATAGAAGGTCAATCTTTAGGTAAAATAGTTGTTGGTTTCGATCATGGGGGTGCGTCAGAAACAATTACTGATGGTGAAACGGGTTTTCTGGCTCATCCCTTAAACCCTAAATCTTTAGCTGAAAAAATAGATTTAGCGTTAAATCTTAAAAATAATCAAAGAAGGAAAATTTCTAAATTAGCAAAAATAAATGTTGAAAGAAATTTCACCCATGTAAAAATGTGTGATCTAACTCTTAAATTATATAAAAAATGTATAAATGAACATGAAATTAATTTTAAATAACTAGATTATTATGATAGTAATAACATTGCCAAATGGAAAATTATTGGAATATACTAAGCCTATTTTACCTTTTAAAGTAGCCCAAGATATTTCTAACTCTCTTGCTAAAGAAGCTTTGATTGCAAAAGTTGATGATAATCTTTGGGATCTTGACAGGGAAATTAGAAATAGTTGTAAAGTTCAGATTTTGACAAAGCAAGATCCTGATACACTTCATGTTTTACGTCATGATGCCGCTCATGTAATGGCAGAAGCTGTTTTAGAACTTTTCCCTGAAACCCAAGCTACAATTGGTCCTGCAATCAGTGATGGATTTTATTATGATTTTTATAGATCCAAAAACTTTAACTTAGATGACTTAAGAAAAATTGAAAACCGAATGCATGAAATTGTTAATAGAAATGAAAAAATAACGAGAGAGGTTTGGAATAGAAATAAAGCATTAAAATTTTTTAAGAACAATAAAGAAAAATTTAAAATTGAACTTGTTAAAGGTATCCCCGAAGAGGAAGATATTACTTTTTACAGACAAGGAAATTTTATTGATTTATGCAGAGGCCCTCATTTTAGTTCAACAATTAAGCTGGGTCATTCATTTAAATTAATGAAGTTGGCAGGTTCTTATTGGAGGGGTAATAGCAATAACGAAACTTTACAAAGAATTTATGGAACAGCTTTTTTTTCAGATAAAGATTTAAAAACTTATTTAAAGATGATTGAAGAGGCTGAAAAAAGGGATCATAGAATAATAGGTAGGCAATTAAACCTTTTCCATCTGCAAGAGGAAGCGGCAGGATCTGTTTTTTGGCATCCAAAGGGATGGTCAATTTTTTTAGAGATCGAAAGTTATATGAGACGTAAACTTAAAAATAATCAATATTTAGAAGTTAAAACCCCACAAATGATTGATAGAACTTTGTGGGAAAAATCTGGCCATTGGGATAAATTTAAGGAAAATATGTTTATGGCTAGTGGTGAGGATAATAAAACTTTAGCATTAAAACCAATGAATTGTCCTGGACATGTCCAAATTTATAAACAAGGATTAAAATCTTATAAAGATCTGCCAATTAAAATGGCTGAGTTTGGTTGTTGTCATCGTAATGAACCTTCAGGTGCATTGCACGGTATAATGAGGGTAAGGCAATTTACTCAGGATGATGCTCATATATTTTGTACTGAAGATCAAACTACTGATGAATCATTGAAGTTTTGTTCACTATTGACAGAAATATATCAAGATTTTGGATTTAATAAACTGAAAGTAAAATTTTCTGATAGACCTCAAGTTAGAGCTGGTGAAGATTCTATTTGGGACAAAGCAGAACAAGCTCTTTTGAAAGCTGTTGAAGAAGCAAATTTAAAATATGAATTAAATCCTGGAGAAGGTGCGTTTTATGGTCCTAAATTAGAATTTGTTTTGACAGATGCTATTGGCAGAGATTGGCAATGTGGAACTTTACAGATGGACTTCGTTCTTCCAAAACGTTTAGGCGCAACATATATAGACGAAACTGGCAAAAAGAAACATCCAGTTATGCTTCATAGAGCAATTTTGGGTTCTTTAGAAAGATGGATAGGCATTTTAGTTGAACAATATTCTGGAAGATTTCCTTTGTGGTTATCTCCAGTTCAGGTCTCAATATGTACTGTGGTTGAAAAATCTAATGATTATGCAAACTTAATATATGAAAAATTAATTAAAAGTGGAATCAGATCTGAATTAGATATTAGAAATGAAAAGATTGGATATAAAATTAGAGAACATTCTATTAACGGAAGTCCAATTATTTTAATTGTAGGTGAGAAGGAAAAAGAAAATAAAACTGTAGCTATTAGGTATTTGGGGTCTAACAATCAAGAAGTAAAAAATATTGATCATTTTCTTTCTGAATTGACAATTAAAATTTTACCTCCAGATTTAGTTTGAAATTTTCTCGTAACAGGTATACTTTATGATATCAAGTGCTAATTTTTGAAAAGGAGATATTGATATAAACGAAACAAAAGCAGGCCTTCCAGATGGTCCCAGGATAAATGAGTACATTTCAGCTAATGAAGTTAGATGTATTGATCCCTCCGGAAAACAACTTGGGATAATTACGATTGATGAAGCTCTTAGAGCTGCTGTTAGTGAAGGTTTAGATTTAGTTGAAGTGCAACCAAACGTCTCACCACCAGTTTGTAAAATTTTGGACTATGGAAAATATAAATATGAAGCTCAGAAAAGAAAGAATGAAGCTAAGAAGAAACAAAAGGTAATTGAAGTTAAAGAAATAAAATTAAGACCTAACATAGACCATCATGACTTTGAAGTTAAAATGAGATCTGTAAAAAAATTTATAAATAATGGAGATAAGGTGAAAATCACATTGAGGTTTAGAGGAAGAGAAATGGCT